>JAQVPY010000073.1 GCA_028701815.1 Bacteroidales bacterium
ACTTTTATGCAACAACGCGCTGTTAGTACCCCATATAGGCAACGCCACGTATGAAACACGACAAGAGACCGCGACCATGGCAGCAAAGAATATTATTGATTTCTTTGACGGCAAAAGGGAAAACATTCATCAAGTAAATTGATCATTATAAAAAAATTATATTACTTTTGCCATTTAACTATCAATAATGATATATTAAAATAATTAAGTCTAACTAAATGAAAATTTTATGTCGTAGAAATGAAGAATTCGTACTTTAACTTAATTGAGCAAACATATTACTTTCCGCAGGAAGGGTTTGACTTACGTGGGGAATTCCTCACTTTTCACGGAATTTCTCTTCAATATTTAATTAATAAATATGGGACGCCCTTCAGACTGGTTTATCTCCCAAAAATAGGAGAACAAATAAAAAAAGCGAGAAATTTGTTTAACAGAGCCATTAACTCCAACAATTATTCCGGAAAATACAATTTCTGTTATTGTACCAAATGTTGCCACTTTTACCACGTTATCAGTGAAGCGCTAAAACACGACGTGAATTTGGAGACATCCTCTTCTTTCGACATAGATCTCATCTTAAAATTGCACAAAAAAGGCGAATTAAGTAAAGACAGGATTATTGTTCATAACGGATATAAATCCGACGAATATCTTCAAAAAATACTAAATTTACAAAAAATGGGGTTTAAAAACTCTATAATCGTCCTCGACAGCGAAACCGAATTAGACTCGTTATTAAAGCTCTCCGGCGACAGCAAGATAAAGATAGGCATTAGAATGGCTATTGAAGAAGAACCTCAATCCGCATATTATACTTCCCGTTTAGGGCTTCCACAAAAAGACATCTTAAGATTTTACAGGGAGAAAGTTAAAGGAAATGATCATATCGAATTAAAGATGTTACATTTCTTTGTCGACTCCGGTGTAAAAGACAGCATGTACTATTGGGGCGTTTTTAATCGCGCTCTTTCCACATACGTAGAATTGAAGCGAGAATGTACACAACTCGATTCTTTTAACCTCGGCGGAGGCTTTCCCATAAGAAATCATTTAGGATTTGAATACGACTACGAGTATATGATAAAGGAAATCGTTAAAAACATTAAGGAAGTTTGTTCCAACGAACGAATTGAAGAGCCGCATATTTTCACCGAATTCGGGAAGTTCACCGTAGGTGAAAGCGGCGCAATTATATATAAAGTCGTCGAAGTTAAGCAACAAAACGATAATGAAAAATGGTATATAGTAGATAACAGTTTGATGAACACCATTCCTGACGCATGGTCCCTAAATGAGAAATTCATCCTTCTGCCGATCAATAAATGGTACAACCAGTATACGAAGATTAACATCGGAGGTATCAGTTGCGATCACTCCGATTACTATAACTCCGAGGACTTTAATCAGCAACTCTTATTACCTGACATACCCGTCAACAGCAACGATCCTTTATATCTCGGCTTCTTCCATACCGGAGCATATCAGGATTCCATCAGCGGTTACGGCGGAATAAAACATTGCCTGATTCCTTCTCCTAAACATGTTATCATTGACAGAGATGAAAAGGGTAATTTCTTTGATTACGTTTACAGACACGAGCAAACTGTTGATGACATGCTCGGAATTCTTGGATATACAAAAGAAGATTAGACAATAGATATGACACACTTATTAGCTCCCTCATTATTATCTGCCGACTTCGGCAACCTCGCAAGAGATATTGAACTTGTCAACAAAAGTACAGCTCATTGGTTTCATGTAGATGTCATGGACGGCTGTTTTGTACCCAATATTTCCTACGGACAACCAGTAATAAGACACATCAAGAAACACGCGCAGAAGCCGTTAGATGTTCACCTGATGATTGTTCAACCGGAACGATATATCCAGTCGTTTAAAGATGCCGGCGCCGACATCTTAACCGTCCACTATGAAGCAAGCATCCACTTGCACCGCACAATTCATGCCATACAAGATGCAGGAATGAAAGCCGGAGTAGCACTTAACCCGTCAACACCCGTAAGCAGTCTCGAAGACATAATTTCAGACGTAGATATGGTACTTCTTATGTCTGTCAATCCGGGATTCGGAGGTCAGAAATTTATCGAAAACACATACAACAAGATAGCTCAACTTAAAGATCTTATCAAACGTAAAGATGCAAAATGTCTCATTGAAGTTGACGGCGGCGTTTGTGCCGACAACATCAAGTCTCTCGTGACTGGAGGCGTCGACGTTTTAGTAGCCGGCAACGCGGTTTTCGGTGCAAAAGATCCGATTAAAGCTATTGAGCTTCTTTCCGAATAACTTTCTCTGTAGCAATAAGTTTCTTTTGATTATACATAGCAAAAAGGTATAACCCGCTTTTATAGTGTCGCATATTTATTGACATCTCCTTAGATGTTATATAAATATTATCGATTAGTCTCCCTGCGGCATCATAGACAAGTATATAATCAATATCAAGAATCGGGTTGATTATAATGAACAGATTATCTTTGACGGGATTAGGAGAAAACTTGGCGGCCTCACCGAATTCGAATTCATATTCAGGCTTATCATAATCTGCCATCCAGGTTGCTATCCATCCGGCAGCAGTAGTAGCACAATCAGAGCGAAACTCTATCATCATAGCATTGCCTGAAGAAGTCACCGTTCCCGGGCTCTTTGTATTCCACCTTCCAAGTTTAGGAGCGAACTCATTATCGCCATCATAAATCCACATAAAATCATAATTATCCTCGAGGTCAAATGCGGAGAAAGACAGAACAATTCTATCAGCATCTTCTACCCGTATCAGATACAGTTTTCTTTCATCATTCGAATAATTCCCCGTTGAACCGCCGGAATCGAGAAACGTACCTGTTTCATCATTATATTCTACAGGTATTGTCGTATCATTCACAAGTTTAAAATAATAATTCCAATCCCAATATGGTCCCGGATCAGTATGCGACTGGTCGGGATAATGCTGATGTCCTCGAATTTTAATGCATGATGTTTCATCACCAAGAGAATGCAGTCCGTAATTCAAAAGAGTTCCATCATCCAGAGTATCTCTATAAAACATACGATAAGGCATTATCGTCTCATATCTTTCTGCGATATTTTTGACAAGTTTTGCGGAAGCAGCATACATTTCAGGAGTAAAATAGCTTACTATATCACCATAGGCTTCATGTTCTATGCCTATGGTATATGGGTTTGCTGAACGAACATGCCACGCTTTATCGGCTTCACTGACCATTTGAGTAATCTGACCGTCTGAAGAACGTATGACATAATGAGATGAGACTTGCGAATCGCAATTTTTAAACCAGCTGATAGCTCCGGCATAGCTTCCCGCCGTATAGTGAACTACCACAGCACTAACCTCAGTCCCATTACGACTACCATAATTACATTCCGGCGCCGGATCCCATATCGCTTCAGGATAATCAGAGTCTATAAAACTTTTCCCATTATACCTTACTAATGACGAAGAGAGCACCTTATAGTTATCGCCAAATAACAATTTGAGGTCTACTTTCGGCAACGAAGCATAAACGGAATATAACATCGAATTTATGACAAAATCGTTTGCCATATCTTCAACAAGGGGTAACTCAGATAATTCCACAATAACATCTCGATAATCCTCCACCCTGTCGCCGAGAACTTTCATCTTTTCAGAAACGGCAGAAAAAGCGGCAGCGTATGCCATGATATTCATTTCAGGGCTTGACATAATGTCTTCCACAGAGATAGCTGACAACCCGGAGATATACAACAAGTTGTTTCTAAAGTAACTCTTCCCGTCTAAAACGAGTCCCATAACCCCATAATTGCGAGGCAAATCATTAGGATCGTTTCCGAAATAATTTGCATCAGTAAGATGAGTGCAATGGGTATTGGCATTGGATATCGCTTCCAGGATTCCCTGGGGTATATCAGGATACCTCTTATATGCTTCCTCGAAAAAAGGCTTATACACATTAATATTTTGAGCGCAGAGGGAGCTAAACAGGGATAGCAACATCACAAATATGACATTACGAATTTTCATAATTCATCAGGTTTTCGAAGTTCATTTCTTGCCTTTCTATCCCATTGGATAAATCCGTTAATTGAATTGAGCAAATAAACCACCCACATGGAACTGATAATGATGGCATCACCCTCGCCTCTAAAATAGGACATAAGCCACATTGTAATTGTAGCAACATTTACTACAATCCAGAGGATCCATTGTTCCGAATACGTCTTAACCATTAACAACATCGCCACCACAGACAAGACAGTAGTAGTCGAATCGAGATAAGGGGCAGGATCTTTAAAGTGACGTAAGACCTCCGCGCAAATAACTACTAAAACAGCGCAGCCGATCAGACCAATAACTCTTTGCCGAGTAGAAAGGCTGCGAGCTTTCACTTCGGTTTTACTGCTTTCGACGATACGTTTTCTCCACATAAAGAAACCGATAAACTGCATCGGCACATAATAAAACGCATTCAGCACAACTTCTCCCCAATAGCCGACGCCCCATGAACAGTACGCATAAAGGCTCACCTGTATCAAACCGAAAATATAATTTGAGATATGTCCTTTTGCCACGAGCACCACACAAAATACGCCGGAGATAGTAGCAATGGCAGAAAGTACTGAGTCGATATCATATTCTTTTTTTAGACAGAATATCACTATGTTAAAAACGATAATCGTTATCAGGAGAAACAACTCATACGGAGTAAAAAAAAACTTCTTTTTCATCATTATATTTTGGAATGCAAATTTAGTTGTTTTTATTACTTTTGCAAAAACTATAACAAGATGGTCACAATACGTTTAATGAAAGCGGAAGATTACGACAGTATTTACGAGATATGGAGTAGCACAACGGGCATGGCTTTAAGGAATTATGACGACTCTCGCGAAGGCATCGAGAAATTCTTAAAGAAAAATCCCATTTCAAATTTTATAGCAGAAGTCGACGGACACATGGCAGGAGTCATCTTATGCGGAATTGACGGGCGACGCGGCTATCTCTATCACGCATCCGTCAGAGAAGAATATCGTAACAAAGGAATAGGCACGGAACTCACTAATAGAGTTTTATCCGTTTTAAAACAGGAAGGCATCCGCAAAGCCGGACTACTTGTCAAAAAGGACAATCAGATAGGCAACGAATTCTGGATTGCCAAAGGATGGGACAAACGCGAAGAGCTGCTGTATTACAGTTTGAATCTATAAGACTTTTGCATATTATACTGCAAAATTCTCTACCAACACTTCTCTGCCTCGCAAATTAGCTATTGAGAGTCGATTCAATAAGAATATAGCTTTCCGATAATATTTGTTAATTTTTGTTAAAATTTTCGGACTTATTATCATTTTAGGGATTAAGAGATAAACCATAAAATTGATAAAAGATGAAAGAAGAAATTAAGCAGTTAATTGATGATTTACGAATTACGTATCGGTCGGCAGCGACAAGAGAGCGATGTGAGGAGGCCATAAACGGTGGCACGCCGCTCGAAAGTATTTTTTTAAACAAATCGAAGTCGGTAGCGGAGTTGATGGGATTGGACATAGACTTATTTCCGAACGAAGAGTCGTTAAGCGTCGAAGAGAAGCATTTGATTACAAAGGAGTTGATTCGGTTAATGGAGTATTATCATTTCGAACCGATGATACCGAGGAGGTTCCCGTTCAACAAATTATATCCTTTGCTTATTAAAGCAATTAAAGACAAATACAATTTCTGGATTACCGTAGACGGGAAGACGGCTGATGTATGCCTTTGTCACAATACGCCGAAAGAGTGTCCTTTTGGTCAGAAGTATTGTGAGTGCAAATATGTTGAGGAAGATGTAAACAAATTTATGGAAAGCATCACTTTTGTATAAAGCAGGCCCAGGTCGAGTTATCTTTATTAGTTCTGCTTTATGATTTGCGATTATGAAAATTTATGAGGATTAGACAAGATGCAATATATGTTGTAAAAATTTCGTTATTAAAATGTTATGTTACAATAAAAAAACTGTAATTTTGCAAATTTAATAATTTAAAAAAAAATTATCATGAAAAGAAGAGCATTAACATTATTTTCCGCGTTACTATGCATACTTTTAGTAACCTCATGTGGAAAGTATAAAAAAGAAATTGAATCCTTACAGCAAAAGAGCGACAGTCTTCAAACCATTGTAAATGGTCAGGACACTGTGATTGCAATGCAAACTACCGACATTGACGAATTCATAGGTATGATTTTGGAAATTCAAGAGACTTTAAACCAGATCAACAACAAGAGTGGAGAAGTCACCGCGATTACTACAGAAGGCACCAAGATTAATTCCGAGGCAACGAAGAAGCAGATTTTGGGCGACATCAATGATCTTTACTCTCTGTTAAATGACGGGAAAGCCAAGATCTCATCATTACGTCAACAGTTAAAGAATTCCAAGGGAGAAGTTGCCAACCTCAACGAGCTTGTCAGCAACCTTGAGCAGCAGATGACAGAGCAGACCACTACCATCAACGAATTACGTTCCACGGTAGAAAAGCAGACGGGTCAGATTATTGTTCTTGAAGAAACAGTAGCAGAAAAAGCCGCTCAGATTGAGGATCTTGAATCGACAGTTCTAAATCAGACCAATACTATCAACACCGCATGGTATGTTATTGCAGAGAAGAAAGCATTAATGGAAAGTGGAATAATAGATCGCAAGGGCAGAGTGATAGATGCTGAAGGAACGGCTTTCAACAAAATTGACATCACGCAAGTGACCGAATTTCCTATCAATGCGAAGAAATTCACAGTACTCAGTGTACATCCGACTTCTTCGTATCAATTAGTCAAAAACGAAGAGACTGGAATTACCGAGAAGTTAGTTGTCACCGACACCGACAATTTCTGGAAAGCAGAGAGACGTCTTATTATTTTAATAAAATAATTTAGAGAATTTTAATTTCATCTATCATTATCCACGCTTTTTCGCCCTGGTAGTCATGCTATTCAGGCAATGACCCGACATTTTCAGCGATAAGACGGATAAATCTAACCTGTTTCGCATCTATTTCCGCACTAACAGAGAGACGTTTACAATCATTTTGGACGTCATACAAAGGCATCTCGATCCTTAAAGATTCGACAAAAGAGATGCCGTCAGCAGAAGTAAAAACGCGAACGGAATTCGGCATCATAACCCAATCGTTAGGTGCATGTGCAAAAGAAATATTTAAACTTTTAATATCTTCAGGAGCAGAGAGCTCTATTACAGCGTCGAGGTCGTCTTTTTGAAAACCGAGCCATCCGTTATAATAGTCGCTCACTGCTCCTGTTTTTCCATCCATCAATGCCGTTTCCTTATCCTTGGAATAGCGTTTTATCGGTTGAGTCTGGTAGGTAGTTGTTTTTACGTTTACATAATAGAACTCTTTATAGGCAGTAAACGACTGTATTGAGCCATTTTTAAAGCCAGCGGCCGATATGCAACAAGTTTTATTAATCACAAAAGGAGCAGTATAAAGTTGAGATTTTTCAGTAGGAATTGAGCCGTCAAGAGTATATCTAACCTTAGCATCTTTATCGCTGCAGGTGATTGTCACCGTCATAGGAGCATTAAATGTATCGAGGCTGCTTTGTATAGTCGGTGTAGGCACAATCACATCGTTAACCTGTGTGAACACATCCTGTTTATATAAAGATGCCGGCGACTCAGTTTCAATCTGATAAGGACGGATACGAATCATATATTCATACACCTCGTTATTTATCAAATACTTGTCGAGGACGCTTGGACCGCACGTTGCAGTCCCTAAAGCAGCCTGTTTATAATCTATATTTAGGGTAAGATAGTCTGCTTCCTCAAGTTGATTAATACGTTCCGCTTCGGTAAGATTTTTATCATCATACTGATAAATGCTGAAATTTAATGGTTCCGCACCTGAGACAAAGATTCCGACATTTCCGTCATTAGGGGTAAACGAGGCCCATCTTACGTCGGAGCGGTTTCCATTATCCTGAGGCACCACGTGCTGTTCAAACATATCCTGAGCTTTAATTTCGTGGACGCCAAATTTACCTGCAGCATTTCTGTCGGGGTATGTCTCGGCATCTTTACCGAACCATTTCACATTACGATATTTCAGGCGGATCTTCATCTGGGTCCCAATTTTAGGGAATGAAGTCACCATGCCTCCCGGTTCAATTCTGTTAGAGACTACTACATTGGCCTCTCCATCGACAACATACATTTGATTTACGGTAAGTTCCTTTTCGCCGTCTACACCGATAAAATCGAGGATAGCATTAATAGCGACCTTATTTTTACCGATTTTTTTGCAAGAAACTTTTATTGGTTTTATCGTCAGATTATCTAACGAGGCCTTTCTCCACAATTTTGCGCCGTGGGCATCAACTTCGTCGTTTAAAGTCGGTGCGCGCCAGAAGTTAGGCATAATATTTCCCTCAAGCATCTCTTCATCAAGATAGATAAAAGAAGAAGGGAGTCCTCTAATTTTGTCGAAGGCAAAAGAAAAAGATTCGTTTGATACCACGATAGTATTATTTGTCTCTTTAAGGTTAACATTCGGAACTGTTGTAGCAATTTGTTTTTGTGGTTGTTCAACATTTAGTTTGAACTGTTTCCATGCTTTCTCATCGTTGTCTTTTGACATTGAGAAAAGGATAAAGAATTCCTCACCTGCTTCTGCGGTAAGTGTCGGTATGTCGACAGTAAAGTCGATAGATTTAAGAGGTTCGACATCAAGCAGGAGCGGAGCTGACAAGATCTGTCTCTCATTAGAGAATATAGAATAAGAGAATTCAAAATCTTTCAGGTTCCGGAAGCAGAACTCATTATGAATTCTGAACTTACCGCTATCAATATCGACGGGTTCAATAACGATATTTTGATAGACTTTCTTCACCTCAGCGATATGATGATGAGGGGTTCTATTAGATCCCACGAGGCCATTAGCGCAGAAAGCGTCATCATCTACGATACCTTCTTTTTCACCGAGGTCGCCTCCTACGGCGAGCCAGCGCACGTTTTTTTCTTTATCAAACACTTCAAAGCTCTGGTCTACCCAATCCCAAATACAGCCACCTTGAAGCAGAGGATAGCGGCGTATTACATTCCAATAATCCTCAAGGCTGCCCACGCTATTACCCATAGCATGTGCATATTCCACCATAATAAATGGTCTGTTTTGAGGTTTAGAAGCATAGTCTTCGAGGTAGCTGATGCTGCTATACATCAATCCCACCACATCGGTATCCCAGTCGAGTTCAGCGCGTTCATAAATCACCGGACGCGAGTCATCCTGTGCTTTCATCCATTTATATGTCTCATAAAAGCACACGCCGTTACCGGCCTCATTCCCCATAGACCATACGATGATTGAAGGGTGGTTTTTATCTCTTTCGAACATATTTCTGTTTCTCGCGAGGGTAGCCGGAAGCCATTCTTCTTTTTTGGCGAGGCTACTTTCGCCATAGCCTTGAGCATGTGACTCTACATTAGCCTCATCAATAACATACAATCCATACTTATCGCACAATTCATACCAATAGATATCATCGGGATAATGGCAGGTTCTCACGGTGTTAATATTATTCTCGAGCATAAGTTCGATATCTTCTTCCATAAGTGAACGAGACACACAATGTCCTGTCAGCGGGTCATGTTCATGACGGTTGACTCCTTTTACGCTTATCGGCATACCGTTGACACATAAAAGATTGTCAACAAATTCGATTCTTCTAAAACCGATTTTTCCGCCCACGGTTTCTATCACAGCCCCATTATAGTCTACGATACGAATGACGAGTGTATATAAATAAGGTGTCTCTGCAGACCACTTTTGAACATTTTCGACAGAGAGGTCTTTTATCGGGAAGGAAATATTTTTAACGAGAGCATTC
>JAQVPY010000074.1 GCA_028701815.1 Bacteroidales bacterium
GGTTTAGTATTAGTTCCCAAAAAGAAAAAAGAGTGACCCATTTTTGACAATTTTATTGAAAAAAAAAGGAATAAGTCATGAAATGCCCTACCCTGGCTGAGGGTTGCCAAGGTGGGGGAAGGTGGTGTGCAAGGTGTGAGGGCGGATAAGGAAAGAGGCTTGCTATGCCTGGAGGTTGCCAAGGTCGAAAAAAGGTCGAAAATGAAGGTCGAAAAGGAGCGAAGTGGGCTATGTTAGCAAAGATGAAAAATAATTAATTGCCGTTTTAAAAAAAAAAGTATACCTTTGCAGTATAAAAAAAAACAGGAAACCGACGCTGTAATCAGTCGGAATTTATTTTTTTATCAAATTATGAAAAAAGTATTATTGGGTATAGGTGTTGTCGTCGCAATATTTGCAATGACTTCTTGCTCTAAAACAAGAACATGCGTTTGTGAAGTTACCACTTCCGTCGCTGGTGTAGGTACAGGTACTATTACGATTCCTGCTACAGATTATGATGACATTAAAAGTTGTAATGATCTGGACTCAGAAAATACCATATTAGGCGTAACTACTGTACAAGATTGTTATGCAGATTAATCATTATTGATTGAAAAGCACAGAGAAAGAGAGGAAGTTTCGTTCTTCTCTTTTTTTATATATGATGTTTGATGTTATGAAAAACAATCTGGACCATATTATTATCAAAACTTTGCTGGGACTCCTATTTTGCATCTCTGCCGTATTAAAACTTATTTCTATAGATGAATTTGAATTATATATCTATAGTTATGGTTTTTTTAGCCTTAACACCTCTTTTCTAATTGCAAGAATTACAATCGGATTAGAATTGGCTCTCGGAACGGGATTCCTTATTAATCAGTATCATAAATTATTCCGATTGGGTTACCTTCTTTCTCTCATCGGATTTTCAGCTGTCTTAATCTATGCAATTGCTGTGGGGCGTACTGACAACTGTCACTGCTTTGGCGAAGCATTTTACTTTAACCCTGTGCAGTCTTTGATAAAAAATCTCGTCCTTTTACTTCTCGTTATTATTCTCGGTAACAATATTAAGCCATATAGATTCAAAGGCGTGCGCCTATTATGCTGGCTGTTGGTTGTAGCTTCTTTTGCAACTCCTTTCATCGTTTCTCCTCCGGATAGCTTTATCCCTGAATTTAAAGAAAGCTCGGCGCATATTAATTCAGATAATTTTTATAATATTGCTGACTCTTCTGCTTTAATACAATCAAATCTTTTTAAGGATAAGAAAATTGTTGGCTTCTATAGCACAGGATGCAATTTTTGTAAACTAACAGCTAGTAAAATGTCCTCTATGCTGCAACGTCATAATATCCCTGAAAGCGATGTTATATACATATTCTTCGGAGATTCACTTAAAGTCCAAAATTTTTATTCAAAGACGTTTTCTCTTTCATATCCGTATCTCTTGTTGCCTCCTAAAGAGCTCTTAGAAATGACTAACGGGAGAATCCCATTGATCGTATTATTAGACAATGGCACAATTGTAAAAGAATATGATTATAGAAGTCTTAATGAAAACGAGATCAGAGACTTTTTTGCGGATTAACTACACTTAAATCCATAATATGTAGTTGATATACCTAAACTATGCCTCTTTGAGGTAATATTTTCGAATCTTAAATCCGATAAGATATCTTCAAACTCTTTGCCTTGAGGAAATTTATATACACTCTCAGGTAAATATTCGTATGCGCCTTTGTTCCCAGAGACCTTTCCACCGATATAAGGTAAAATACGCTTAAAATAAATTTTGTAAAACTGCTTTACCGGGAAATATTTAGGCGTCGAAAATTCTAAAATAATAACTTCTCCTCCAGGTTTTAAAACTCTATGAATTTCGGATAGACCTTTATGCAAATCCGAAAAATTTCTTACACCAAAAGCAATAGTTACCGTATCGAACATGCATCTATCGAATGGAAGATATGAACAATCTCCATATTGAAAGCTGATTTTCTGCTGAAACTCCTGTCCGTGCTGTAGGTTGCTAAGGTGTCCCTTTAGCTTGCGCCTCGCGACTTCAAGCATCTTCTCCGAAATGTCCACCCCCGTTACTTCTTTGGCTCCCTCCCTGAGCGATAGGAAAGAAAAATCCCCGCTGCCGCATGCCACGTCCAGCACTTGACTGCCTGTGCCTATATGCCCTCTTAAAGACCGTCTACGCCACACCTTGTCAATTCCTAACGAGAGCATGTGATTTAATTTGTCGTAGGTGCCCGAAATATTGTCGAAAAGCTCGGATATCTCCATTCTTTTATAATTGCTTCTTTCTTAAGAGTAGATCTAAATTGTTTTTATAACTGTCGCTCACTGGAATTCTCATTCTTCCTATGATGATACAATTGTTCTCAATGAAATTGATCTTGTCTTTGTTTACAATGTATGACCGATGAACTCGAATAAAATACCCCTCAGGCAATTTATGCTCTATCAGTTTCATTCTCGCCAGACAAACAATGGGGTGAGGCGAGTCAGTGATGTATATCTTAACATAATCGCGCATACTCTCTATATATATTATGCTTGAGTATTTTAACTGTATAATCTTTCTTCCTGTCTTTATGAAAATACTGTCATCTGCTGCCTTAGTGTTATCGGAGACCTCTTCTGATGTTATATTTGGCTGCGAAGACAGCTCATACCAATTCAAGGCTTTGTTCGCGGCTTGTAAAAAGTCGGAATACGAGAAGGGCTTTAACAAGTAGTCGATGGCATCAACCCGGTAGCTCTCTACCGCATACTGACTGAATGCTGTAGTGAAAATTATCTTCGTCTTGCCTTTTACCATCTTTGAGAAATCGATTCCGTTAAGCTCAGGCATCTGTATGTCGACAAAAACTAAATCAACGTTGGTGCTTGATATGAATTCTAACGCTTGCGCCGCATTAGAGAACTTGCCTTTGAAATCTAAAAAAGGAGTCTGCGTTACATATTTCTCTAAGAGATTTAACGCTAACGGTTCATCATCAATGATTATACATCTTAATGTCATCTTCTATATTATTTATATAAGGTGAGATTTGAAACATATGTTGCACCATTATCTGTGATATAATTGTTCCAAATATATTTGTTAGGATACATCAGCTCCAACCTCTTGCTGACCTGTTCCAATCCTATGCCTGATCCGCTCTTGTCGGAATCACTCTTCGGATGATAGCTGTTCGAAATAACGCAGGATATGATGCCGCTCTCGGGCTCACTTATCGAAATATGAATGAATCCTTTATCTGTGGCTGATATCCCATGCTTGAACGCATTCTCTACTAAAGATATGAAAAGTAAGGGCGTGACTTGTGTCGTGCTCGATTCGCTTACAGATATGTCGGTTATTATCTCGTTGTTGTCGGTTAATCGTATCTTCATCAACTTAACATAGTTCATAATAAAACCGACCTCCTCATGTATGGATACATAGTCGCGCTGATTGTATAATATGTATCTTAACATCTTGCTCAAATCCTGTATCGCTTCTTGTGCTTTCTCCTTGTCGAATTCAATCAATGAATATACGTTGTTTAATGTATTCAAGAGAAAATGTGGATTGATCTGGTTCTTCAAATTCTTTAACTCTGCTTCTACACGCATCTTCTCCGCTTCCTTTAACGACGCCTGCGCCTTTTTCCAATTGGCACTCATCTTGATAAAAATGCTCAGCATGATACACAAAATTATTGATAAAAAGTCGCGAATGATAAATGAAGTATTCTTAGAGAAAACGTGATTTATCTCAGGGGGCCTGGCAGGGCTTGGGGCGGTTGAAATGTCAGTATTAGGATTGGCAGAAATGCCGGGATTCCCTATGAACAAATATTTGGTGTCTATTATATTGTGCCACTTATATAAGAAAAATGCTAATCCGACGGATAATAAAATGTTAATTACGAAAAACCATACATACTTTTTCTTTAGATATAATTTTGGAACCAGCAGACAATAATTGATGTAAAAGGCGACAATGAGCGTTAGTGGTATTACGCTATGCGCAAAATATTGCCCCCAAAATATTTCCCCCGCAGCGTTTTTGGCCAAAAATAATAACGGAAAAAATAATATTATCAACCATGAAAGGATATGGATGATAATTGGAAGAGTGTTGTTTTTAGAAAAAATTTTCATAACTGCAAATATAACTCATTATTCGTATCTGATGGCATCAATCGGATCTAAATTTGCCGCTTTTCTTGCAGGGTACCATCCGAAAAAGATACCCGTGATCGTACATACGGCAAAACTTAATATCACACTCCATGTTTGAATATACACAGGCCAGCTTGCAATCAACTTCACTAAATATGTTGCAAGAACTCCTATTAATATACCTATGATGCCGCCGGTGACACTTATTATTATTGCTTCAATTAAAAATTGTGATAATATATCAATGCTTCTTGCCCCGACGCTCATCCTTAAGCCTATCTCACGTGTACGCTCTGTTACACTTACGTACATGATGTTCATTATGCCTATACCTCCGACTACCAAGGATATACCGGCTATACATGCTAATAATATCGTCATAAGGTCTGTTGTACTTGACATCATGGTGCTGAGCTCCTGTTGTGAACGAACCGTGAAATCATCGTCATCACTATCCAATAATTTATGATTTGTTCTCAAAATTTCAGTGATCTCTTCAGTGGCTTGGTCTGTCATATCTTCTGTTAAAGCGGAACAGTATATGCCCTGAAGGTAAGTTATTGCCAACAACCTCTTCATTACTGTCGTATATGGCGCTAAAACCACCTCGTCCTGGTCCATCCCCATGCTGTTGTAGCCCTTGGCTTCCAATACTCCTATTACCGTGAATGGTATCTTGTTGAAACGGATAACCTGACCTATCGGATCTTCGTCGTTAGTGAAAAGATTGTCGACAATAGTCTGCCCAATGACGCACACCTTGGCACTCGTCTGTATTTGCTCATCACTGAAGATTTCTCCGCTTTCAACTTTCAACTGACGGATGTCCAAGTACTCCGGTCCGACACCATTGATACTGCCAGGATAGTTGTTGGAACCGAAAATAAACTGTCCGTTACTGGATACGTTAGGACTTACAAATGAAACATACATCGCCTCATCACGTATGTCGTAGTAATCATCTAACTTTAATGTCTGCATAGAACTTGGATCCATCCGAACTCCGCCGCGCATGTCGGCGCCTGGATTTATCATAATCATATTACTACCCATCTCCGAGATCTGCGACTGTATGCTCTTTTTTGAACCCTGACCTATGGCCAACATCGTTATCACCGATGCTACACCTATGATGATGCCCAACATTGTCAGGAATGCTCGCATTGTATTTGTAGTCAGTGCCTTAAATGCTATCTTTATTAAATTGATAATATTCATGATTAATCCTCCTCCGGTAGCGTTTTTAATGTTTCACGCGCATCTTTAATAACTTTATTCCTGTTGTCTTCAACTACTTTACCATCGCGAAGAATTATGTTTCTGTCACAGTAGTCGTAAAAGTCTGGATTGTGGGTGACAAAAATTATTGTCCTGCCTTTCCTGTGCAAATCCTGTAATAAGGCGAGAATCTCATATGATGTTCTGCTGTCGAGGTTACCAGTGGCTTCGTCGGCTAAAATAACTGCAGAATCGTTTACTAACGCTCTAGCTATAGCTACTCTCTGCATCTGTCCGCCACTCATCTGATTGCTCGTGTGCATCATCCGATCTTTTAATCCTACCGATTCTAATGCGACCATCGCACGCTTTTTTCTCTCACTCGCGCTTACGTCAGGGTTGTACATTAAAGGTAGCTCCACATTCTCTAATGCGGTGGTCTTCGGAAGAAGATTATAATTTTGAAAGATAAATCCTATCTTTCTGTTTCGTAAAACAGCACGCTCGTTATTGCTCATCTTCTTTACTGGATTGCCGTCCAAAAGATAAACCCCCTCACTCGGCGTGTCAAGACAGCCGAGAATGTTCAATAATGTGGACTTTCCTGAGCCGGAGGCTCCCATTATAGTGACGAACTCGCCTTCATTTATGGTGAAGGAAACTCCGCGTAAAGCATGTACAACCTCGTCTCCAACCAAAAAGTCGCGCTTTATCTCGTTTAATTCAATTACTGCTTTCATATTTTTAATGTTGCACGATTTTATTTGCTATTTCCTGCTGCTAGGAGGACCAGGCATAAAAGGTGAACGCTCTGTCGAAGAACTCGATGAACCGGTCGCAAATTTGTCTTCTCCACCGGAATTACTTCCAACAAGACCTAAGGTGGCTTCGATTACAATCTCCGTGCCTTCTTCTATTCCTCCGGTTATCTCTGTGAGAGAGCTGTTTGATATGCCTATCTCAACGGGAATAGCAGTGAAAACATTACCCTTAAGTGTCCATAACTTGTTCTCGCCTTCGCAGTTTATGATCTTGTTCTCGGGTCCAATAAACGGTGGTTCCGGCATGAACTTCAGCGCTTTTGTCGGAGCGCATATAATATTTTGCTTGTCAATGACATAGATGGTGACATTCGCTGTCAGACCAGGCTTTAATTTTAAATCCGGATTAGGCGCGTTTATAACAACCTCGTATGTTACAACATTACTCGTCGTGGTGGCTTCTAGACGAACCTGTGTCACCTCTCCTTCGAAAGTGGTTCCCGGATATGCGTCAACGGAAAATTCGACTCTCTGTCCTTCGGCTACATTGCCTATATCGGCTTCGTCAACGTCAGCTACAACCTGCATCTGTGTTAAATCATTCGCAATGGTGAAAAGGGTAGGAGTGCTGAACGAGGCCGCTACCGTCTGCCCTTCTTCTACCGCCTTACTTAACACAACTCCATCAATGGGCGAATAAATGGTGGCATAACCTAAATTGGTTTCCGCACTGGCTAAATTGATTAAACTGATTTCATAGCTCGTCTTTGCTTTCGCATAATTATAATATGCTAACTCATATTCGGTATCGCTGACAAGAGATTTCTCATGTAATGTCTTTGTTCGCTGATATATCTTCTCCTGATACTCATATTCGGTTAACGCATTATCCCGGTTGCTCTTCCTTGATGATAAATCATTTAAAAGCGTTGTCTTGTCAAGTTCCGCTATGACCTGACCCTTTGTTACTTCGCTGTTGTAATCGACATATAGTTTGTTTACGATTCCGGAGACTTGTGTGCCGACTTCAACCTGAACTATTGGCTCAATGGTTCCCGTTGCAGTTACGGAACTGCTGATTGTGCCACGACCTATCGTTCCTGTTACAAAGGTAGTCTTATAGTCAGACTTCTTTCCTGATAATAAAAGCCATATTACCGCTGCTACTATTATAGCACAAACAACTATTATAGTTATTATTCTGTTTCTTTTCCTTCTATTCATCGCGTTTTATTTTAATTGTTATATTTCCCTTGATAAATGTCTAATAACATCAGACTTAATATTGCCATATATTTTGATTGGATAACCTCTTGCTGAGCAGAAATATAGCTATTCCTTTCAGTCAAAAGTTCCGTCGTGTTCTTCATGCCGAGATTAAACTGTTCTTCTATGAGATTATAGCTTATTTCTGCTGCACTCAATTTTTCAATCGCAGCACGGAAACGTTCCTGCGAACTTGAAGCATCAAGCCACAAGCTTTCAATCGTCTGATATAAAGTCTTCTCTTCATCAATATAGTCCAACTCACTGCTTTTAACCTGTAATTGAGCTTTCTCAACACTGCTTTTCGTCTGTCGCTTATCTAATATCGGTACCGAAAGACTGATTCCTACACTGTTGTTCCAGCTTCTTCCAACCTGCTCAAAAAATGGATATATACTGTTGTTGCCGTGATTGATTCCACTACTTGCACTTAATGATATGTTGGGGAGATATCCTGCTTTAGCTATTTCAACATTCATGCTTGCGTTGTCGATCGACAATTTGCTGCTCTGGATCTCTGGTCTTACCGCTAACGCCTGCTCAAATACATACTGCTTCGTCGGTAAAGCTATCAAGATGTCATCATCATTATATTCCGGAATATCAATTTCTACAGTGACATCGCCACCGAGTTCCAATAACTGCTTTAATTGTAATTTCATGTTGTCTAACGACGCCTGTGCACTTACCAGCTGATATTTGGCATCGGAGTATTGTGATGATAATTGTGCATAATCCGATTTTGATATTGAGCCGACGTTTAGCATTTCTTCCGCTCTGTCGACCTGCGCTTTGGAAACTGATACCGAGTTTTCGCGTGTCTTTACCGTTTCGTTTGCGTATAAAATATTGACGTATGCGTTAGAGATGGCTTCAATTACAGAATTCTCTGTGATCGCTGTGCTTAATTCCGCCACCATGTTGCTTAATTCACTTTGTTTAACATTCTTCTTGCGCGTGCCATCATAAACAGTCCATGACGCCCCAAGATTGTATTGCCCGCCAAAATTACTCTTATCATTTGCTTCAACAAAAGGAGCGTACGAATAAGTGTAACCCGTGGAAAATGATAGACTCGGAAGATATGCCCCTTTGGCAGCCTTCGTGTTTATCAAACTCTCTTCGTATGAAATTTTACTTTTCAAAATGCTGATGTTTTGCTCTCGCGCATAATCTATGCACTTGGATAGATTCCATACTAATGTGCTGTCCTGACTCTTTGCTGAAAAAATCGTTAAAAACAGTGTCGCACAAATGCCGATAAATCTAATGATTCTGTTTCGCATATTTTTGTCTTTTATTTAACTCGGCAAAAATAGATCTTCATAATATGTAAATCAACTTATATTGATGAATCAGCCGTTTAGATAGATGTAATGCTGTTTTTTATCGACGAATTATCTTTTGAATAGCTATTATTAAGTATCTTTGCATTATGAATGTTGCTGTAATTTTAGCCGGAGGAAACGGCCTGCGCATGGGAGGTGATATGCCCAAACAATTTATGAAGATAGATGGCAAATATATGTTACAATATTCTATAGAAGCCTTCTCTCAAAATAAGAATATTGATGAAATTGCCATCGTAGTTAACCCGAATTATTTAAAGCAAGCGGAGGATATTATTTTTTCCAACGATTACGATAAGGTGAGAATGATTATAAAGGGCGGTAGGGAACGATATGATTCTACTTATCATGCTGTTATGACTTATTCAAATATGAATAGAAATAAATATAATATTCTATTCCATGATGCTGCCCGTCCTTTTGTTTCTCAGCGAATTATTGACGATGTTGTTGAGGCTCTGAAAACTTTTCGTGCCGTAGCAGTGGCGTTGCCTGCCACCGAAACTATCGTCAGGGTTGAGGATGCCAAGGTCTCCTCTGTGCCCGACAGAAGATTGTTGTATCGCGCCCAAACGCCACAGGGATTTGATATCAATGTCATCAAAAAGGCATACGAAATTGCTTTTAATGACCCCGACTTTTATGCATCCGACGACTGCGGTATTGTGTCTAAGTACCTCCCTGACATACCTATTGGTGTCGTTGCCGGAGAAGAACAGAATGTTAAAATCACGTACGAGTCTGATTTAAAATAAGTTCTATTTGTTGTAGCTGATATTCTGTTTTTTATACCTTTTCATATAAAGGGCGTACCATATACATGCGCCGAGAGTGATCACTCCTGCTATCATGTAACCTAACGTGTGCGGTAGCTTTAGACCTTCTCTTGCGATGAGGATATATGATGATACTACCATCGTCATAAAAAGTGCCGGAAACAGCGAGATAAAATAGAACTTCCTGTTTTTGAAAAGATAGACAGTAATTGTCCATAATGTTACGCAGGCGAGAACCTGATTGCACCACGCAAAATATCTCCAGATGATTTCAAA
>JAQVPY010000075.1 GCA_028701815.1 Bacteroidales bacterium
CGAACATAAAACGGAACTGACAAAGCCGAAAGAGAAAGTATCTCCTCAAATTAAGAAAATCGAGACTATGTTTGAGGCGGCTGATAAAAACAGAAAATACAACCGTTTAAAAGAGGACTTCCCAATTAAGCCATCAGATACCGATGGGGCTATTGATGAGGCTCCTTTGAAAGTCGGCGACAGAGTTAAATCCATAGACTCTGCGGAAATCGGAGAAATCATTGATATTTCCGGCAAAAGAGCTACAGTTAATTTCGGCAGCATCAATTTCCAGATTGAGCTGAAACGTTTAAGACGTTGTACTGAAAAAGAAAAACCGCGTATTAAGAATACTATGGAAAATGTCTCTGACCTCGTGAAAGAGTTGAACGAGCGCGCATATAATTTCAATTTATCGATAGATGTCAGAGGACAGCGCGCCGAGGAAGCACTTGCAAATATTCAGAAATATGTTGATGACGCGGTGATGTTGAACATTCCTTCCTTTACTATTATCCATGGTAGAGGCAACGGCATCTTAAGAAAGATCATACGTAATTATCTTCACTCCGTAAAAGAAGTCGAATCTATTTCCGACGAAGCCATCGAACGCGGTGGCGACGGTGTAAGCATTGTGTCGCTAAGAAACAAATTATAGCAGGAAAATACCTTGTAGTCTTATTTTTACGGCATCTACTGCAAGAGAATGGTATTATATAACAGTTTGACACCAAGGTCCATACAATCCTCATCAGGAGTAAAGGTTGAAGAATGCAATTTACCTGAATTAAGTCCGCATCCGAGTCTGAAGATACAAGAAGGTATTTTTTGAGCGTAAAATCCGAAATCGTCTGCTCCCATCCGGCGGTGTACATTGAGGACATTTTCTTTTCCCAAGAAATCCGCAGCCATGGATGACATCCGTGAAGTTAAATTTTCATCGTTGACAACAATCGGATAACCCTGAAGGACGATATTTTCGACTTTAGCGCCATGTATAGCGGTGATTTTAGTAGCGACAATATCAACCATTTCTATAAGAAACTGTCTGTCGTCTTCGTCGAATGTTCTTATAGTCCCTGAGATTTCAGCTATGTCGGGAATAACATTTGTCGCCCCGTTTGCGACGATTTTTCCTATTGCTAACACGCAGTCGTCTTTCAGCGACGGTGATTTTGTAAGTTGGCTTAAAGCAGTAATGATCTCCGCGGCAGGTATTATCGGATTAATATTATTTTGAGGAGTGGAGGCATGTCCGCCCTTCCCTATCACCTTAAGGTGGATTTCATCGGCAGAAGCCATAAAAGCGCCCTTATAAACGCCTATTTTACCGACAGGCAGTTCGGGGCACACATGAATGGCCACGGCATATTGTGGACAGGGGGAAGAAAGGACGCCATCGTCAATCATGGAAGAAGCGCCGCTTGGCGAAGTTTCTTCTGCGGGCTGAAAAACGAGGCGGACATTATACTTTCTTTTATCGAGGGTTGTTTTATCGGCATTATTTTTTAGTTCAGACAGTCGTTTAGCAACTGCGAGGAGGATTGCGGTATGGATATCGTGACCGCATGCATGCATAACGTCCGGAGTAGTTGATGAAAATGGCAGTCCCGTTTGTTCCGTTATTGGAAGAGCGTCCATATCGGCGCGAAATAAAATCGTCGGCAGATTGCCGAAGACGACATCGCAGGAGATGCCATAATTATTGTTGTAGGTAATTGGTGTCAGGCCAAATTTTTTCAGTTTATTATATACGAAATCTGAAGTGGATTTTTCTTGAAACGACAATTCAGGACGAGCATGAATCCATCGGCGACAGTCAACGGCGAAAGCATATAAATCGTTATCGGTGATCATAGCAAATAAGATTACAGTGATGTTTTAATCGCCGGCGTTTCAATCTCGTTACTTTGGTGCAATGCTCTATCGCGAATGGATATCACGTATTTAACAGTATCGAAAGACGAGAATGTATTAAGCAGCACGGTATCATAGATAGTTCCCTTAATATTCTTATTTGAGCCGTCGGGGGTAATAATAGGGATTCTTCCGTTAAAGTTCACGGTATCGCCGTCGGCGTTTACCACTTGAGTCCACACGTTATTATGGAGCTCATAGTAGGCGATGAAAAGATTATAATCGTAAGGTGCGACGGTATCATAATCATAGAGTCCTATATCACCGTCGCCGTCGGTAAATCCTATTTTAATAACGCCTTTAACGGGTATTGTGTCGGTTTCAGTAATTTGGGATAGCAGAGTATATCCGTTATATTCAATTTGCGGTTCGATTGGATATTCCTCATAATGATTACAAGAGAAAAGGATTAGGACCGATATCGAAAGAGCTGTAAGGTTTAATAAATATTTCATAGTGTTGCAAATATACAAAAAAAACGAACATTAAAAAGAGAGTCCGATAGAAAGATAAAACTCAAAGCCTTTTCTTCCTATTGCTTTAAAGGCGGAGAGTTTCAGGGGTATCATAACAGGGGTATTCCATCCGTAGGTAAGCCCGAGGGAGAAGCATGTGTTGTCGAAGGACAGTATTTCTTCCGTAAGGTCATCATGCCAGGTGGCGGCTTCAGCGGTAAGAATAGTATAATGATTTTTGACAAACTCAAATTGTACATTTTCTCTAACGGAGAGAAGATTATTAGTTTTCTCTCTCATCATTCCCATTCCGCCGAAGGGGATAAGATTCATGAAGCGGTGTCGTTCGATACCGCCGAGATAGAACATATAAGGCAAGAAGTCGCCGCCGAACAGTGTTAAGCCTAAATTAGCTTCGGTAATAAAAGACAGGTTAGTTCTTTTCATCTCCGTAGTCGTAGCGAATGTGGCGTTAAAGCAAGTCGTCATAAACGGCTTTGAATTATTCGCAGAAAAATCATAGAAGATTCCTTTTGTACGGGAGTAGACTCTATACCCTTTTTTAGGAAATGCCATATTATCAATTTTGTCGACATCTAATGTGAGTTGTGAGGACAGGCAGAGGTTGCCGAGGCTTTGGGCGGTGACGGAAGATATAGACGACACTCGTGAGAAGGTCTCGAAATCCGCAGATAATGAAAGAGAGGTATAAGGGGAAAGGTTTGCTTTCGCGAAGACACCTGTTACGGTATTGAGCATTATCAATTTAGAAGAAGGAGGGATATTATTTTCGCTGGAATATTTCAACAGTGGAAGAGAATATACGTCGGCAGCGACTCCGAAATCGAAGAAGTTTTTACGGACGACAACATATTCCGCGTACATATATGGGAAAGTACTTATGCCCAAATCGATAGAAAATGCGGAATTTAACTTTCCGAAATGTCTAAAGGTAGCATTAAGCATAAGGGTAGCGTACTTATATCTGAAGAAATTCATGCCGGCGCTGACCGTATTCGGGGGCATTTTTTCGAAGCGAAATATCACTATAGCATCGTTTTCGCCCGGGGCGAGTTGATACGTAACTGTTTCAAAATAAAAAGTTCCTCTCAGATAGTTCAAAGACCTTTCGATTTCGTCTAATTGAACGTATCCAGGCACATTAAAAGTAATCTTATGGCGGACATTATTAAAATCATTTTTGGAAAGTCCTTCGACCTCGATTTTTTCGACATATACAGAGTCAAGCGGTACTGTATTTAGGAACTTATATGGCTTATGTCCCAGCGATTTGAGAGAATCAGCCATAGCAGACAGATCGTCGACATGTTTGAGAACTGCTTCTTTACCGCGTTCAATAATGCTTTTATTTTGAGCGAAACTCCCCATATTCATTCCTCGGATATCGGGTTGGATATATATATCGGTAAGAGCGCGCCCCGTTTCATTAACGCTTTTTCGTCCCACGTCCATAAATTGTCGAGCGACTTCGAACACAGTTTGTATAGAGTCGGGGACTTGCAAATCATGTTGAACATCTAGGCCTACAACATATTTCACACCTCTTTCTTTTAGGTTTTGGACGGGAAAATTATTAACGATGCCACCGTCGATATACCTTTTATCTCCTATCTGTTTAGGTTTCATTGCGAGTGGGACGTTCATACTTGCTCTTATAGCATCGGGTAGATAGCCTTCGGTAAACTCCACCGGTTTCCCTGTAGAAAGGTCTATGGCGATACACAGAAAAGGCACAGGAAGTTGGGAGAAATCAGTAATTTTATAATACGGACTATATAGTCGTGTAAACAGATCGTCAATATGCTGACCGTTTAAGACTCCCGAGGACAGTTGAATTTTGAAGTCCTTAGCGACGGAGAAAGTAATCTGGTAGCAGGTACGGAGAATCTTCTCACTCTCCGAGAGATATTCTCTTTCGACTTTATTACCGAGGAGATAGCCCCAATTCATACTTCCTGCAAGATTTTGAAGATACGAGGGTGAATAACCCAAGGCCGTCATTCCTCCGATAATGCTGCCGATACTTGTGCCGGCGATATAGTCTATAGGCAAGCCGATAGAGTCTATCACTTCGAGCATGCCTATATATGCGAGTCCCTTGGCTCCGCCGCCGCTTAAAGCGAGGCCTACCACTCTATCATCATCTTTCTCCTGTCCGAAAAGAAAAAGATTACAGGTAAGTGTTAGTGCTATTAATAGAGCCGTAATTTTTAATGACCGCATAATAATATAATTAAATATTATCTACCGAGATATACTGCTTTTTTTAACGAATTGCCTCTGTGTCTATTTTCGAGGACGAATAAATATGTGTTTCTATATCCTGCAGCCGGTTTCCATGATATAGTTTCGTCTGTCGGCGACAGTTTACGTTCGAAGACTTTTCTCATATTTATGTCATACACCACGAGTCTGTCATTAAATTCATCTGGTTCAAAATCCACGATAAAGTCATCATTTGAAGGATTAGGATATAATGAGAAATAGGATTTCTCTAATTCTGTTTCAGTATAAGAAGGAATAGCGGAGATAGTAGAGTCGTATACTGCAAGGCAGTATATGCCTGTCATCAAAGAGTCGAGGACGAGGTCGCCTATGGAATGGGCGCCCACTTGAGTAGTCTCCAGCACCTGCCAATCGCTAAAGGGATCGGGTCGATAAACAAGGCGCAACTCAGCGTCGGGATCTTCAAGGAGGTCAGCGTCGAGGGTATTTTTGGAATAGTTAAAAAATCCCTGGGCAGAGAACTCCCCATAAGGAATAAGATCGACAGTCCAGAAGTTATTAGAAGAGAGACGATATTTATCTATTCGGCTCGAATCGTTTGGCGCCACGAGGTATTTATTGACTCTTACAAAGGCCGAGTCGCTAATAGCGAGCACATTAACCTTAAACATAGTTGGAATAAGAGATAACATCCCCGTAGAAGATGTAATTTTTTCTTTAGAATAACGTGCGTCATAAATTTCATCATAATAATTTACGAAGGCCATAACCGGTTCCACGGAAGACTTTAAGATCATATTTCCGTAACGGCCGTCGAAATACATCGTTTTAGTATCTTTATTCAAGTTGGCATCCATAAAGGTGACGGAGACTTTATTTCCGTCGGTATATTGTGTTCTCGCCTTTAATTTTTGTTGAAGATATACGCGTGTAGTCCAAGATTTGCCGCCATGGTTCTCGTAAAAGCATGAGTCTATTACATAAGCGGAGGCTCCGCCCTGGTAGACGAAATTATTAAAAAAGCCGTCTAGATTAACACCCGAAGCCTCGTTGAGGGCAGCGTTAAATTCTTCCGACGACATGGAAGAATAAGAATTTTTCTGCAACACCTTTTTCACTGAAGAGAAGAACAGTTCATCGCCGAGATAGTTTTTCAGAGAGTGTACCACTAAAGCGCCGCGTTCATAAGCACTCACACCGTAAGTATTGGATTGAGGTATTTTATTAAGCGGAAAATAGCCACCATCTTGAGAATTTGAGTGAGCAGAAGCAATCACAGTAGATTTAGCGGATAGTATATCACTCATATAGGCATCTTCACCATAAATAGGAATCTGATAATAATATTGCATAAATGTAGCCCAACCTTCATTTATCCACATATCTTCAGCAGTTTTGCAAGTGATATAATTTCCGAACCATGAATGAAACAGTTCATGAGCGTATAGACTTTCATAATCGAGATTAGAAGAGAAGCAGCTATTAGGAAAAGCGATATTATTTTGATGTTCCATGGCTCCAATGGATGTGCCGGTATATCCGATTCTCTCAAAAGGATAGGGCCCGAATTTCTCCTCGTAAAAGTCGATGATAGTATGGATATTGGCGAACATAATAGGGATAGCGTTTACAGCAGAACTTCTAACGGTATAAGTTATAGGGATGTCGCCGTTGACTCCATGATGGATATCTTCCACCACCTCGTATTCGCCGAGTGCAAAAGATGCCGCATAAGTAGCGAGTTCATAATCGGTGTCATAGTGATATGTCTGTGTATTATCATCGTTGTATATAATCTCTTTAAGGACACCGCCGGCAGCGACTTTTTTATTATTAGGTACGGTAATAAAATATTCAAAAGCGGCTTTATCTGTAAAGTTATCAAAGCATGGGAACCATGCTTTGCCGAGATTATGAGGCACGGTAGATATTCCGACGCCAAGATTATACACATATTCTCCGTTGAAGACCACCCCGCCCCAACTTTCACTAAACGGTGTGCCATGATAATAAATATGTGTTTCAAAGACATCTCCGGTAGACATCGGGAGAACAAATGGGACTATTACTGAAGAGTCCGTCATTGTAAAAGAGCACATTTGTCCATCGACAAATACGCTGTCGACATTAAGATCAATAAGATCATACATCACCACGTCAAGGTCGCCGGCGACAGCCTGTGTGCGTATAACGGTATTGGCATAAATGGTTTTTGCGGTCGTATTAATGCTATCTATAGAAATAACATATTTCAGCGCGTCATAGATGCTGTCGTCAATTTGGTCTTTTTGAGAGTATGCGTTCCCCAACAACAAGGGGACGAGCATAAAAAAGGATAATACTTTCTTCATGTCCGTTATTTTAAAACACAAAGTTATAGGAAATTTTCCAATTTTTACTACCTTTGTAAATTAAATTATTATATAGCAGAGACATGAATAAACGCTCAATAGTATTTTTATTTTTCATACTAATATCCTCATTTGCAGCAGCTCAAAGCAGGCAGGCTCTTGCAGCCGACAAGGCATACGAGTCGGGATATTACACTACTGCCATCGCAAAATACAAGAAAGCCTATACCAAAGCGAAGAAAAACCGCACTGAAAAAGCGCGTATTTCTTGTCGTTTAGGCGACTGTTATTGTATGACGAACCGGACAAAAAATGCCGAAGCGCAATATAAGGGCGCGATAAGATATAAATATGCAGAGCGTGACTCCACGGTAATTTTAAAATATGCCGGCACTCTCCGCTTCAATGGGAAATATGAGCTCGCAAAGGAACAATACCAGCTTTATCTTGAGCGTGATCCGGGGAATGCCGTTGCACTTGCCGGATTGGAATCCTGTGATATGGTGATGAAATGGCTAAGTAATTCCGATGGATGTATCGTTGAACCTATAAAAAGAGTTAATTCAAAAGACGATGATTTTGCTCCTTCATGGGGCGACCAGTCATATACGTCAATTATCTTCACCTCGGCAAGAGAAGCAGCAACCGGAAAAAGTACCGACGAATGGACGGGGCAGAAATTCAGTGATCTGTTTATCTCTTCCCGCGATGTTAAAGGGAAATGGAGCGAACCGACTCTCATTGACTCCGATGATATAGTAAATACCACCGCCAATGAAGGATCGGCAACGACCAACTATCGCGGCAACAGACTATATTATACCTACTGTCCCGACTCAAAAGACGAGTTTACCGGATGTAAAATTTATGTAGCCCGCCGCGACGGCAAAAATTGGAGCGATCCAAAACTCGTCAACCTTGGTGGCGACAGCACCTGTGTCGACGGACATCCCGCTCTGAGCGACGACGAGCTGACTATCGTGTTCGCATCTAACCGCAAAGGCGGTATCGGTGGCAAGGATTTGTATATCGCAACAAGGGCGTCATCAGGTGACGACTTCGACAAGCCGATTAATCTCGGAAACAAGGTAAACACTAAAGCCGACGAGATGTTTCCCCATTTCAGAAACGACACAACCCTGTACTTTGCCTCTAACGGCCTCCCCGGTCTCGGCGGATTCGACATATATTATGTCTATCTCGATAAAAACAAGATAGTAAAGGGTACCCCCGTAAATGTTGGCGCACCTATCAACTCCAGCAATGACGACTTCGGAATAATATTTCACCCCGAAAGAGTAAGCGGATTCTTTACTTCTAACAGAAAAGGCGGCGGTGGCGGCGACGATATTTATTCTTTCATCGTGCCTCCTATAGAATTTACGATTTCAGGTAAAATTACCGATGAAACGACCCTGCAACTTATAAGTGGCGTCGTTGTGAAATTAACCGGCACCGACGGCTCTACATTGCAGGCTATAACTAATGATAAGGGCGAATATAACTTTATGGCTTCCCAAATTAAAGCAGAGACTACTTACGATATTCATGTCGAAAAAGACGGCTATTTTAATGTGGCAGGGAAGGAAACAACAGTGGGACTTACGGAAAGCCACGACTTCGTCAGAGACTTTAACATCTCTCCTATTCCGGAAGAACCTGTCGTTTTGCCTGATATCTTATACGACTTTGCAAAATGGGATCTTAAACCACAATATCAGGACTCTTTACAAGGGCTGATTAAAACCCTCGACTTGAACCCTACTATTATCATCGAACTTGCATCTCATACCGATATGATAGGCTCTATTGAAAGCAATGACGAGCTGTCTCAAAAACGCGCCGAGTCTGTTGTAGCATACCTTATCGACAGAGGTATTGATTCCAAGCGACTTGTCGCTAAAGGCTACGGAGAACGTCGCCCTCGATATTTGCCGAAAGCAGTGAAATTAAATGGATTTACTTTTCCTGAAGGTACCCTGCTGACAGAAGACTATATAAATGCCCTCCCTACCCAGACTGCAAAAGATGCCGCTAATCAGCTGAACCGCCGTTCGGAATTCAGCATTATTAGCAAAGACTTTGTCCCCGTGACATATAATGTGAAAAACGAATCTATCGAAAACCTTAAAGATTTCATTAATATTGTTGTCGACCCGAATCTGAATTATATCAATTATGTGGTCACAAAAGACAATAAGACAGTCTCCAAGTGTATCGCAAACGGATATACCGTCACTTTCGAATACGAGCCCAAGATGAATGTTGTATATATCTCACAGGCAAAAGCAATAGAATTTTTGAAAAAAGGAGTTATAACCGTCAACGACTTTGAGGGAGATGCTACTAAACTGATTTCTCAGAACAATATCGCCGACAAAGCTGTAATCAATATTAAGACAATTCGTTTCGGCAGTAAACAGATAGAAAATGTTAAGGCAACCGTCAATAAACTTCTACCATACGATATGCTTCTTAACAAAGCAACCCTGGACCGCGTCGGAATGGTAATAATAGACAAAGACAACAAAATGATCATATTTGAATAATGAATAAACCGTCATCAAGATACGAATTAAGAGGTGTGTCTTCTTCTAAAGAAGACGTTCACAACGCGATAAAAAACGTCTCCAAAGGCATTTTTCCTGAAGCCTTCTGCAAAATCATCCCCGACATTCTCGGCGGCGATGATGATTATTGTAATATCATGCATGCCGATGGTGCCGGTACGAAATCTTCGTTAGCATACATCTATTGGAGAGAAACCGGCGACATAAGGTCGTCGGTATTCATCACAACTGCATCTTGCGCGATACCTTTCCATACGCTCATGTCGCCGGT
>JAQVPY010000076.1 GCA_028701815.1 Bacteroidales bacterium
ACAGCACCGATCTCATTCTTGAAAATTATGCAAAAGATTCTCTCGGCATCTGGTCTAACAGTGAAAAGAACGAAAGCGCCTATATCAGTTACGGTCTGTCCGAAGAATTTAACGAGAACTACTTCGACAACTACACCTTCGACATCAAAGCAGAGCGTTTGGGCTTAGGATTTGATTTCGGTATCATATATGAATGGAGACCCGATGTCGACAATTTCCGTAAAATGATTAACTGCGAAGAGCAAGATTTGCGTTATGAGAACAAGTACAAACTCAGAGTTGGATTTTCCGTTATAGACCTTGGCTGGGTTAAATACAAAAAAGGTCAATATTCACAAGACATTACAGTTGGCGGAAGGTTCAACACGACAGAATATTTCTCGAACATAAGCAGCATCACCGATTTAAATACACGTCTGGAAACTTTGGCAGCCTCTACAGACGTTTTTAACGTCGGCGCCAACGATGAAGGCTTCTTCAGATCCTCATTACCGACAGCTCTTTCATTACAAGTTGACTATCATATTATCGACGGATTATTTGTAAATTTAACTCCTTATGTAGCCTTACACAGAAATGTCGCGACAGACAACATATCTAAAGCGCATTCATATTCCATTGTCAGTTTAACTCCGAGATATGAAAAGAAATGGTTCGGTATTTCAGTGCCGATACAGTACAATCAAGTATCCGATAATGGTTTTGCAGTCGGTCTCGGTCTCAGATTAGGTCCAATCTGGATAGGAACAAACGACATGACCAGCATCTGCTCGAAGCAATTAGAAGACGTAAACCTTTGCGCTTTAGTAAAAGTTCCTATCATGTACAGGGCTAAAAAGGACAGCGACGGTGACGGAATAACAAACAGATTCGATGCGTGTAAATATGAATTTGGTGACTGTGCCAACAACGGCTGTCCTAAGAAAGATAGAGACAAAGACGGCATTGAAGATGAGCAGGATGATTGCCCTGATGAAGCCGGTCTTGCACAGTACAACGGCTGTCCCGACAGAGATGGCGACGGCATCATTGACAAAAACGATGAGTGCCCCGACGTAGCGGGTCTCGCACAATTTAACGGTTGTCCCGACAGAGACGGCGACGGTGTAATAGACAAAAACGACGAATGCCCGGACGTGGCAGGTCTTGCGCAATTTAACGGCTGTCCCGACACTGATGGCGACGGCATTCAGGATAAATTCGACAAATGTCCGGAGGAATTCGGCACAGAAGAATTTTTCGGCTGTCCTGAAAGGGATACAGATAAAGACGGTGTTCCGGATCATCTCGACGACTGTCCCACCAAGGCAGGCTTACCTGAGTTCAACGGCTGTCCCGACACTGATGGCGACGGCGTATCAGACAACATTGATGAATGTCTCAACACTCCGGGGCCGAAAGAACTCAACGGCTGTCCCGACACTGACGGCGACGGCATCATAGACAAACTCGACGAATGTCCTAACGAACCGGGGCCGGCAGAAAGAAACGGCTGTCCTGAAAAAGTCCCCGTTGAATATGCTTCTCAGATTTTATTCGAGACCGGAAAAGCAACTCTCAAGCCCGCATCTTCCGAGCCGTTGAACAAACTCGTCCAATTGATGAACGACAACCCTGAATGTTATGTCACTGTTGACGGACACACCGACAATGTCGGCAATGCCGATTTCAACTTGAAGCTTTCACAAAAGCGCGCCGAATCGGTTAAGAGTTATTTGATATCCAAAGGCATCGCTCCCAATAAGGTTGTAGCGACGGGATACGGATTAACTAAACCTATTGACACCAATGACACTCCGGAAGGTCGCGCAAACAACCGTAGAACGGAAATTGACCTTGTAACCCCCTGGGTTAAAGGTCAATAGCAGATAACAAAAAGGCGTTGCGGCGCAAGCAACGCCTTTTTTTATATATAAACGACATTTAACAAGACGTATTTATGGAAACAGCTATTGACAAAAATGCGGGTTTTTGTGCAGGAGTAACCAACGCCATCAAGATCGCCGAAGAATACCTAAAGACTCACGACAGTCTTTATTGCCTGGGAGAACTTGTCCATAACGAGACGGTGATGGCTACCCTGATAGAAAGGGGATTGAAGATTATTTCCATTGACGACTTAAAAACCATACATTCATCGACAGTACTATTACGCGCACATGGAGAGCCTAAAAGCACATATAGAATAGCTAAAGATAACAATAATACGATAATAGATGCCACATGTCCCATCGTGACAAAATTACAGCAAAATGTCATCAACTCACATCTTAGAGGGGAGAATATTTATATTTTCGGGCAAAGAGAACATCCGGAAGTAGCAGGGATTATAGGGAACATTGACGGCCGAGCTGTTGTCTTCGGGTCATTATATGAGATCCGCCATTTAAAAGAAGGCGACAAGATAACATTATACAGTCAGACAACCATGCCCCCATACGAGTACCAGGAAATCATCGACGAGCTAAAGAACAGGAAGGTTGATATAATAGCTGCAAATTCAATATGTAATTCCGTAAAAAACAGATTGGACGCCTTAAAAGAGTTCTGCAAAGAGCATAGCGTAATAATATTTGTCACAGGGAGCAATTCTTCCAACGGGAAATCCTTATTCACAATATGTAAAGAGATCAACAGCCGCTCACATCTCATTTCATCGGCAGAGGAAATAGACAAAAGATGGTTCGACGCCTGTAAAAGTATAGGAATTTCTGGGGCCACCTCGACGCCGGTATCGTTATTAAACGCGGTAGCAGAACACATACACCACATATTATAAAAGTTAATAACTCCTTATTCTTTTCACTAACAAATTCCAAAATATTTATTTATCTTCGCAACAATATGAAAGATATATTGGAAGGCTTAAATGATGCTCAGAGACAGGCTGTTGTATGTACCGACGGTCCAATGATGGTGATTGCAGGCGCCGGTTCAGGCAAGACCCGCGTGCTCACGTATAGAATAGCGCGTTTGATAGAACTTGGCATAGATCCGTTTAACATACTTGCCCTGACATTTACCAATAAGGCGTCTCGTGAGATGAATGCGCGTATTGAAAATCTTATAGGATCGGAAGCCAAAAACGTATGGATGGGCACATTTCACGCTATTTTTTCCAAGCTACTGCGCGCCGACGGGCACTTACTCGGATACCCCTCCAATTATACTGTATACCCTACCGACGATTCAAAAAACGCCATCAAGACAATTGTCAACGAATTAGAACTTGACCCTAAAATATACACTACAAACATTGTGGCGGCAAGAATCTCAGCTGCGAAATCCAATTTAATTTCTGCGGCAGAATATAATGATTCACCGGAGCTAATCGAATACGACGCGTCAGGCAACAGACCTGAGATGGGGAGAATATATACCGCATACCAGAAGAAACTTTTCAGATCACTGGCAATGGATTTCGATGACATCATCTTCAACTTTCACATTTTAATCTCCAACTTTCCGGAGATACTCGAAAAATACAGACGCCGTTTTCTTTACATCTTAATTGATGAGTTTCAGGACACGAACAAAGCCCAGTATTCCATAGTAAAGCAACTGACATATCCTCGCAACAACATTTGTGTTGTAGGTGATGATGCACAAAGCATATATGCGTTTCGCGGCGCCAATATTGGAAACATACTCGGATTCCAAGAGGATTTTCCCAATCTAAAAATCTTCAAACTTGAACAGAACTACCGTTCCACCAAACATATCGTTGAAGCCTCCAACTCCATCATTTCCAAAAACAAGGATCAGATTAAGAAAGATTTATGGACGGATAATGATGACGGGGAGTTGTTGCGTCTATTTCAAGCCTCCACCGATGGAGAGGAAGCTTCAAAAGTTGCCAGCGCCATCTTTGAGAAAAAGATGAATACGCATGCAAAAAACGCCGATTTCGCCATATTATACAGGACAAACGCGCAATCCCGCGCGATGGAAGAGGCTCTGAGAAGATTAAATATCCCATACGTAATTTATAGCGGGACATCATTTTACCAGAGGAAAGAGATAAAAGACCTGCTGGCTTATTTCAGGCTGACGATAAATCGTTCCGATGAAGAGGCTCTAATGAGAATCATCAACTACCCCACACGCGGAATAGGTCAGACCTCCTTAAAAAAGATCCAGAATACAGCCGTAGAACAAAATATCTCCACATGGGATATGCTTATTAAACCACAGGAGTTAAGAAACATAGGAATATCATCATCAACGATAGCAAAAATTGATGCCTTCACTGCCATGATAATTAATTTTGGAAACAAGGCCAAGAACAGTGATGCACATACTATTGCTAAAGAGATCGCCGCCGTTTCAGGTTTAATTAAATTAGCTAAGGAAGACACCTCCCCTGAAAGTGTTGCCCGTCTTGAAAACATCGAAGAGTTGATTAACGCCATCGGCGACTTCACCGAGAGGAGAAATCAGATGATAGCAATAGAGAATATGGGAGAACTAAATCAGGATGAAGTAGTTACCCTTGAAATGTTCATGCAGGATGTCGCACTTCTCACTGATCAGGACACTTCTAAAGACAAAGAGGAAGACAGGGTTCAGATGATGACCATTCATGCCGCCAAAGGGTTAGAGTTTCCACATGTATTTCTTGTCGGTTTGGAAGAGAATATTTTTCCGAGCACACAATCTTTGTTCAGCAGAGCCGACCTTGAAGAAGAGCGCAGGCTATTATACGTTGCCTGCACACGCGCCGAAAAATCCCTAACAATATCTTATGCAGAGAACAGATATAAATGGGGCATGTTGCAACAATCAGAGCCGAGTCGTTTTCTGAAGGATTTCGACTATGAACATTTCAGTCAGCCCGAACGTAGCGGCGACAGATTCCGCCGTCTCTCGACGCCATCGATTCACGGTTTTGACGCTTTCGACACAGAAAAGCCATACTCACGCAAGCCGGCGACACAGACACCCCAAAGGACAGAACCCGCCTCAGCATCTACACATCCGCATTCACCTGTTCCGACAAACGCCACTCCAACAGACATTGCCCTCATTAAAGTCAACGACCACGTATATCATGCGAAGTTTGGAAGAGGTGTTATTCTAAGAATAGAAGGGACAGGACCAAACAAAAAAGCGCTCGTGAAATTCGAAGAAATAGGAGAAAAATTGCTGCTATTGCAGTTTGCCAAACTGATTATTAATAACAATTAAAATTGGGAAGTTGTGGAGTATATCGGAATCGAACCGATGACCTCTTGACTGCCAGTCAAACGCTCTAGCCAACTGAGCTAATACCCCTCTAATCGATTTGGTTTGCAAAATTAATATAAATTTCCGACATATCAACAAAAAACATCTATCTTTGTAACAAAAATTTTTAGCATGGAATATAATACCGACAGGGAGAGATTAATTCTTCCGGAATATGGCAGGAACCTACAGAAAATGATTGAAAGCATCAGCAGCATTGAAGACAAAGAGCTCCGTTCGGCTGTTGTCAAGGATATCGTAAACGTGATGGCACAGATGACAGCAGGAAATAAGGATGGTGATTTTTGGCATAAATTATGGGATCAGGTGTATATCATGTCTGACTATCAACTTGACATAAACTCGCCGTTTCCTGTTCCCACCCCGGAAGAAGTGCATGCAAAGCCGAAGACTTTACCATATAAGCCCAATAACATTAAGTTTCGTCATTATGGCAACCTGATACATTCTTTAATCAACGAGGTGATAAATATGGAAGACAGTTCTGAAAAGGACAAATGCATTACGTTATTGGCGACACAGATGAAGAAATTGTATTTGACATGGAATCGTGATACCGTTGATGACGAGCTCATCTTCAAGAATATGGAAGAGTTATCGGACTCCCAAATATCCTTAAATCCGGAAGACTTACGTCTGGCATCCACTGCGAGCATACTTAGTCACGACAAGATTGCCCCTAACGCCAATTCTAAATCAAAAGTCACGGCCGACAAAAAGAAGGGAAAGCGCAAACCTCCGGCATCCAACAATCCGAGAACCAAAAGATAAATTCATCATGCCAACTACATTTAAAATTGAGGGAGGCAACAGGCTTCAGGGGGCAATAACCCCACAGGGAGCAAAAAACGAAGCGTTACAAGTTTTATGTGCCGCCTTACTCACAAAAGAAGAAGTCCGGTTTCACAATGTCCCCGACATCAGCGACGTAAACAAGTTACTATCGCTGATATCTTTTATTGGAGCAGAGGTAACAAGACGCGGAGAAGATGTTACTATCAAAGCCGTCGGTATTGACATAGATATTATGAGAACGCCTGAGTTTGCTAATCTTTCTGGAAAATTACGCGGTTCCATCATGTTGATAGGTCCCCTACTCGCTCGATTTCACAAGGCATACGCATACAAGCCCGGCGGTGATAAAATCGGACGCCGACGTCTCGACACACATTTCATCGGGCTACAAAATCTCGGAGCGGACATCAGCTTCGAAGGCAGCTCCACTATTGCCGTTTCCGCTGACAAATTGAGAGGGGCTTATATGCTTCTCGACGAAGCATCAGTAACAGGTACGGCAAACATTATCATGGCCGCCGTAATGGCTGAAGGAATCACTACTATATTTAACGCCGCATGCGAACCTTATCTTAAGCAGTTGTGTAAAATGTTGACAAGCATGGGAGCAAAAATATCAGGCATAGGTTCTAACCTTCTTGTCATAGAAGGCGTGGCCGAGCTGCACGGCTGTAATCACACCCTGCTGCCAGATATGATAGAAATAGGCTCCTTTATAGGCCTCGCCGCCATGACACAATCGGATATCACCATAAAAGATGTCTGCTACGATGAATTGGGACTAATCCCTACTATATTCGGTCGCCTCGGCATTGCAATGGAACGTAATGGCAACGATTTACATATCCCTTCACAAGAACATTATGAAGTTGAAACGTTTATGGACGGGTCGATTATGACCATCGCCGATGCCCCGTGGCCAGGATTCTCTCCCGACCTTATCAGTATCGCTCTCGTAACGGCAATACAAGCCAAAGGGAGTGTGCTGATACATCAAAAGATGTTCGAGAGCCGCCTGTTCTTCGTAGATAAGCTCATTGATATGGGCGCTCAGATAATCTTGTGCGACCCGCATAGGGCTACCGTTATCGGCCACGATCGCAAAATGCAACTTAAAGGCATACAGATGGTCTCCCCGGATATCAGAGCCGGTGTGGCTTTGCTCATTGCCGCGCTCTCTGCTTCAGGTACCAGCATAATAAACAACGTAGACCAAATAGATCGAGGATATCAACATATTGACGAACGCCTGAAATCGTTGCACGCAGAGATTGAGAGGGTAAGTGATTAGTGGGTGTGCTTTTAAACAAAATAGCAATAGAACAAATGAAACCAATTAAATTATTAATATTATTATTAATGGCAGGCATGCCGTTAATAGGAATAGGGCAGACGGAAGTACCTGCATCACAAGTAAAAGAAGAAATCAAACGAGTAGAAAAAGAGAATGAAAAAGAGGCAAAAGAGGCTGCAAGAAAAGTGGCGAGAGAAGAACAGAAAAACGCCAAAACAGAATGGGATAAGGGTGTAACGACATCCATCGCTTTTTCACAGGTGTCTTTTACAAACTGGGCGGCAGGTGGCGACGGCAACTTATCTCTTAACGGATTTGCCAATTTGCATGCAAACCTAAAAAAAGGCATTCACTATTGGAACAACTCGTTAAATCTCGGTTACGGTCTTATAAAAAATAATGGAGACATCCTAAAAAAGAGCGATGATAAGATAATTTTTGAGAGCAAATACGGCTATTCACTCAACAAATATTTCGGTGCCACAGCAGTATTAACAGGGAGGACACAGTTCTCCAACGGTTATGACTATTCAGAAGACCCCAAGGCTCTTGTATCATCATTTCTTGCGCCAGGGTACTTCGCTTTCGGTGTCGGTTTTGATATCATCCCATTAAACTGGATGTCATTTAACGTCGCTCCATTAGTTGAAAAGTTGACAGTAGTGAGACTTCCCGAATTACAAACGATATATGGTAACGACAGCGCACAGGTTTGCAAGTTCGCCCTCGGTGCTCAATTGAAATTCGATCTGAAAAAAGAAGTATTCAAGAATGTTGAAGTCACCAGCAACCTCACATTATTTAATGACTACTTAGATCACCAGTGGTTCGACGTAAAAGTGCAGTGGGACCTTTATCTAATCATGAAAATCAATAAGTTCCTGTCAGCTAATATCACAACAAACCTCATTTGGGATAGCGACATCCTCACTACCGACACAAATGATGATGGCATAAAAGATGCAGCACGCGTACAGTTTAAAGAGTTGTTGGGTGTTGGGCTGACTTTCTCGTTCTAACGGAGTCTGTCGTAAGATTGTACGATTCTGATATCTTTTTTTACACCAGAAAAAGCCAATACGAGCAGCAGGAAAACCAAAACGGGAATATATATCCCAAAACACGAGGAATATTCTGTTGTAACAAACAACTCCTTCTCAATTTTGGGAGTATAATAAATGAATATCAGCAACATAAAAGACATAACAAGCGCAATATTGACACTTATCAGCTTAAGTTGTAGAGAGCGTCTCTTATATATAAATATGGTAACAAGCGACAAAATAATCGAAAACGCCCAAATTAAAATTAAAGGCAGATTAAAAATTCCGGAAAAGATGCTTCCTAACGTCCCACTCATATCTTTAAACGAGAATAATTTTAATATGTAAGAATACCCGTCAAGAGAATCCGCGTAATAATTAGCAATTGGGAAACAAGCTATTAATGCCATAATAATGGCCGACATCAATAAAAAAAGTGATTGTTTTCGCTGTATCATGATTCGATTATTTATTTGTTGACAAAGATAAACCAAATTAATTAATAATTAAAATGCAAATAATTTTCGAAAACATGTTTAATCAAAAAAAAATATTATCTTTGCCGCGAATATCACTCAGCCCCCCAAAAGGGCTGAATATCCGTTTTCTCAAATAAAATTTTCATAACTTGCATTTCATCAATGCTATTATATTAACCTGTAAATATGTACGATTTAAACGAACTCGCTCAAAAGCCTATCGAAGAACTAAGTAAAATTGCTGAAGACTTAAATATAGAAAGAATAAACAAAAAAGACAAACAGTCACTAATATTCAGCATATTAGACGCCCAAGCAATAAACAAGACGAACAATAAGAAGTCGGCTACGCCACCTCCCTCTTTGCAAGGCGACAACAACTCACAAAAATCCTCTAAAAGACCTCGCAAAAAGATACACAATACTCCCGACAAACTTGCTTCTTCTGCCGGGAACGACTTCATAAAAGACAGCAGTAAAAAAGAAGCACCTATCCAAATAATCAGCACAGACGAATCGGGAACAGTCCAGAGAAATAATATCTACGAAAAAGATAAATTTGACATCAACAACATCTCAAACACAAATATCTCAGACATAAGCACTAACGAGCCCATCTACGAAGCAAGCAATAAGGTCTTTGCAATGAAGACAGAACTGGCACAAAATATAAAAAACACCGCTATAGAAAAAACCGAATTCGCCGCCTCAAAAGAGACCTCGGACAATGATTCGGCTATCAATTCTGATGCGGAAGCTGCCGCAAAACCAAAAAAGCGCAGAGG
>JAQVPY010000077.1 GCA_028701815.1 Bacteroidales bacterium
GTCTATCTGTTCAAAAGTCAGCCATTCCGGAAGGGTAGGGGCTGAAATTGTCAACTCCTTATTGTCGGGGTCATGAACGTATATATTGTAGATATAGTTGAGGTTGACATAGCTCTCTGTTTTCTCTGTAGATGTAAAGAGAGGGGCTGCGTTATCTTCGCCGTTTAGGTATAGACTTTTACAGGCGTTGTCGATTTTGCCGTCGCTTTGTTTGACGAGAGCAGCTATGACTCTCACGTAATTGAAGTCGTAGTTGTCGGGGAGCGTATAACCGAAGTTATAGCTATATGTTTCACCTGTAGCGAGACTTGACGGGAACGAGTTCTCGAAGCCGTTGTAACCGCCTAACAGCTCTCTACCCACATGGTCGTAGGCCATTCTTTGAGCCGGTATAGGGTTGGGCATATTTTCAAATCCGCCGACATAGCCATAATTTCCGCCGCTGTACGAGTTTGATTGATTATAGGAAGGTGCGGGACCTGTAACGCCGTCTTCGACAATGATACCTGCAATTCTGTAATCTCCGGAGATGTTTTGCAGGGCTGTTATTTCGACTTCAGCAGTAACGACTCTTGTTGTAGCATCGAAACCAACCATTATTGCCATTGAGGTCAGCGGCTGTATCTGCATCTCTGTCTGATATGTGCCAAACCATGATTCGGGGGTAATGGAAGATGCGTTGCGGTTGAAATTAGCCGACGGAGCGCTGGAATTAGGAATCGCCGCGGCGTATTCTGCGTTTGCCATCACGTCGTTAAGGTGTACGGCGACGGGAATCACATTGTCGTATGCGGTGGTTATAGAATCCATAAAATAAATACCGCGAGGGCAATATTGGCACCATGTACCGGTGGCTTCTTCCATCAAAATATTTTTCTGTGCAAACATCGCCATGGATGCGACAGCGAGTGTTGTGATTAGTACAAGTCGTTTCATATCTAAATTGTTAACGGTTAATTGTTAATTGTTAATTGTCAATTGAATAGCACTTCCCATTTCCTCATACAGGCTATAGTAGCCCATATCCCACAGCTTTTGTCTGACTATGGCTATGTAATCTGTGGCTTCCGGGTTGTCGTGTGCTGCCATTGCGAAGGCGTATCCTGCGATATCGGGGTGTCCGTCGAGGAAGCAGTCGATAGTAAAACGGCATTCGATATTCTCAGGGTTGTTATTATTAATTATTTTACGTACTTTAGAAGTTACGCTTCCGATATTAAATTCGTTGTTATTCATCACGAGGATGGTATTTTTCAGTTCAGGGAAGCGGTAGTAGTTAATTCTGAATCCCTCCCACAGTCCGTTATGATATATCACGTCGTATCCGTCGAGTTGTTTCATTCTATAGCCGAAGCCATACAGGATAGTGCGTTTTTTATTTCCCACGGTAGAAGGAGTAAAGGCTTCGTCGAGAACGTCGGGGGATAAGATGGAATAGTCGTAGAGGGATTTATCCCATTTATACATATCCCAGGAGGTAGAGTATATTCCTTTGTCGCCGACGATAGCGTCATGGACGCTGGGGAGGCTTGTATAGTAGCGTCGTCTGGAGCGGATATAACCTTTAACGGCGTTGCCGATTGTATCAGGTTTTGCCGACGGTAAAAAAGTCTCATTCATCTGCAGCGGCTTAAAGAAATTCGTCTGCATATAATCGGAGAACGACTGTTTGCTGACAGCTTCTACAACGGAGGCGAGAATAACATAGCCGGTGTTGGAGTATGAGAACCTCATTCCCGGTGAAAAATACGGGTCGATACGGTATTGGGCCATCAGACGCATCAAGGTATCGTTTTGAGGATATATAGTATCGTTATGCCAGACATTTTCCAGCAGATACATATAGTTTCCCATGCCGCTGGTATGGTTGAGCAGCTGACGAATAGTAACGTCAGGGTAGGGGAAGTCGACGATATATTTTGTTACCACGTCATCATAATTGAGCAAATTATCGGATTTTAGTTTCATGATAGCTGCTGCGGTAAACTGTTTGCTCACGGAGGCGAGTTGAAACGGCATATCTGTCTGCAGTGCTATACGTTCCTTGCCAAAATTTGTATTTCCGAAGGCTTCGTTATATATGATATCACCTCTTTCAACAACCATTACAACTCCGTGAAAACCAACCTTATGGCAGTATCCGGTAAGTTCTGAATTTAGGGTGTTGATTGTATTAGGGCAGAGTAGAGCGTTTATACGCAGTCTGTCTTCAAGAGCTAAGGTAGCAGTGAGCTCGGGTGTTTCTTTAACATAGATGGAATTAGATATTATCAATCCCATGATTATAATAAAGACAATCTTTATCCAAAGTTCACTGTTGCTTTTTTTCATCTATTTTAGAAGGCCGTTTAAAATCAATATTTTTCCAGGAGTTCGAAGAGTCGCTGAAGGTTTGGCGACAGGATTATTTCTGTTCTTCTGTTTTTCGCTTTTGCTTCCGGTGTGGAGTTATCGGTGATTGGCATATATTCTCCGTGTCCGCAAGCAGTAATACGTGATGCGTCTATATTGGCATCATCGAGGAGTATTTTAACAACGCTTGTAGCGCGCATTACGCTAAGGTCCCAATTATCTTTCAGTTGGCCGCTGCCATTATAGGGGACATTGTCGGTATGACCTTCTATCAGCACGTTGATTTTTTTATTTTGAGCCAGGACATGACCCAGCTTAGCGATGGCTGTTTTTCCTTTAGAGGAAACGGTATAGCTGCCGGAGTTAAATAGCAGACTTTCATCCATAAGGACGTATATTTTGCCGTCTTTTTCTACAATGTCGATACCCTGACCGTCGTAGCCTTTAAGGGCAGAGATGACTTCGGCTTTGAGATTTTTTAGTTCTTGCGACTGTTGTGACAGGAGGCTGTTAAGTTCTTCTATCTTTCTATTGCGTTCTTCTATCTGCAATTCCTTTGCGTTTATGGAGTCTTCGCGGGCAAGAAGTTGTCCTTTCAGATTCTGATAGTCTTTAAGAAGGTTTTTTGCAGAAGAGTTCATGTTGTTGAGCAGATATTCATTTTCGCTCTGCAGGGCATCGTATTTTTTGTTAGTTCTCTCCAGTTCGGCTATTTTCTTTGCAAGATCTGTCGACAGTTCTGTAGAGTCTAAGCGTAGTTGAGACATCGCTCTATTAAGCAAATAGATACGCGATGCCTGTTCGTTAGACAGCTCCTCACACGATTTAAGGTCTCCCTGAATGTGGGTGCGTTCTTTTGTGCACGACTGTTCAAGATCTTTAAGTTGTTTTGTGGGTACGCACGACTGTATACATACAGCGATTATTATGGCAGCTACTGCCAAAAATTTGAATCTCATAATCATATATTTAAAATAAATATTGGTTTTTATGAGGTAAAACGAATTTACCAGATGCAAAATTATTCAATGTTTTTTAAAAAATCAACATCCACGCCTAAAATTTTGGCAATTTTTATCGCTTCTTGCGGAACTTCTTTGTTGTCAGTATCTATCAGAGAGTAGTCGATAAAGTTGTTGATATTGTCTTTGGTGACCTGTTTCAGCTCATTTTCGTCGGCGGTGAGGCCTTTAACGCGCAGTCTGCGAACGTCCGGCATTATGTCGTCGTAATGAGTAGTCACGAGGCTCATTACCTTATATTCAGACAGCATCTTCAGAATTGCGTTGACGATTTTGCTGCCCTCTATGGGATTTGTTGTTCGTGCCGGCTCATCGATCAGCACTAATGTTTTGTTGTCGTTTTTGATATGTTTTATTATATCGTTTATTTTAAGGATTTCGGCGGCGAAAGACGACAGTCCTTGTGTCTCGTCCTGTCCATCGCCCATAGAGAGCATAATTGCGTCTACGGGTTTAATCTCAGCATGTATGGCCGGAATGAAAAATCCGAATTGAAACAGATATTGTATGCAGGCGATAGTCTTTAATACCACGGTCTTTCCCGACATATTGGCTCCGGTAATCAGGCACGGATTTTCGTCTAAAGAGATGTTCACCGGTTGGAATCTCCCTCCCACTTTATTCAGAGCGTCGGCGACAAAAGGATTTGTCATTGCCGTGATAATGGTCTTATGCGATGACACGGAAGGCTTGCACAGATTCCATGTTGTTGACTGTAGGGCTTTGGCTATAAGAATGTCTAAGCGTATGATGCCGTTAAAGGCGTAGTCGAGGTCTTCTGCAAAAGAGGACAGTTCGGAAGATAGTCTTTCGCGGATAGAGTCTTCGAGAGCTTCGGCGGAAAGTCGTAGTGCTTCTGTTTTCGCGTCTATGGTCTCTGCCGATAAAATTTTTATCTCTTTACGGATGGCCGCAAGTTCTTCGGAGTAGGAGTCGTAGATATAGAACATTGTCATCTTGGAGTTGTCGGGGTCGAGCAGTGCGACAACTTTAGCGAGGTCGGGCAGAAACATAAAAGAGCTGTCGAAGGCTGATAAAAACAGGCTTCTTATCTCCTCATATATTAAGGCGAATGATTTAATTTCGAAAAGCTCGATGTCGTCGAGGGTATTTCCGCGGTTAATGTTGTTTATGCTGCCGCGTATCTCGCGCATAACATGCAGCTTAGACCGTATTTCGTCGATAGTGTCCTTATCGCTATGAAGTCTTGTTATAACTGTTGCTATATCATTGCAATTAGACTCTATTTTTATTTGGTCGGAATAAAAGCAAGTCTCATTAAGGTATCTAAGAGTAAAGGGTGTCGACAGCTCGAGGGTGTCGATCATAAACTTAAACGACGGCAGGGCGTTATAAACTTCTTTAAGTTTCGGGGATTTATTCTTTGACATCATAGACAGGTATTTGGGTGGCGTTAAACAGTTGATTTCTGGCTTCTTCCGAGTTGATAGAATAGCCGTTAGGTGCCCATGGGTTAAGGGTAAGTGCGAGAAGTTTCGTCTTATGAACCACTTCGATTTTACCGCCTTTACGGAGGAAGGAGTAGTATGTTTCGGGTTCCGCGAATATTTTCGTGAAGTCGTTAACAATGAGGGTAGTTTCGGCGACATGTTTCTGGATTTTGAGCATCTTGAGAAATTTGTCGTTGACGGCGCCGGCGGAATAGATGGTATATCCGTATTTAAACACGTCGTCATGTTCTTTATTCATAGTGAACACGGAGTTTATGCCGAGGTCTTTGATTTCGTTGTCGTCGGTGACAGCGCACACGCCGGAGATGTCGGCGAGTTTTTCTCTAATCTCCGGTTTTGTCAGGGGCAAATTAATAAGGTCCACGACGAATTTTGTTTGGCGCACGAGGGTAGGGATATTTGCTGAAAGGGCGGCGCCGGTAGCGAGGATCATGGCGTCTGTTACGGTAGGGGAGCTCAGGCTCAGTCGCGAGAGAGCTCCGTCCACGATAGTAAGTTCAGTGCCCAGAGAATTAAGTCTCTCAATCACTCTCACAGTGTCGGTAGTAATAGAGGGTCCGGAGAGTCTGATTTTTCCGGTATCCACTGCTTCGGCGATAACGAGTCTTCCGAGGGGGGTAGAGATATTTAGTATGTCGAGGATATTTGCCGTCAGTTGTTTCTCCTTAAAGTGTTTTTTGGAGGTAACGAACAGCATGCCCTCATAGACAATAATCTCTGGTTTTTTAGTAAAAGTAACGGCGTCGACGGTTTCTCCATCGACGCCTATAGATGTAACTGCTAATTTCTTCTGTTTATCATGAATATTCTTCAATACATAGTTAAGGCATTCCGTTTTGCCCGTATTTTTTTCGAGACCTACGATTGCTAAGCTTTTGTATTTAAGAATTTCATTTACGAAGGGCATTATATTAGTGTTTTTTTGCTCTTTCTTTACGGGCGAGAACAGTTGGTTCGAGGGACATTCTCTGTCCTTCGAGCAGGCTTGCTACGCCTTCGCTGTGCAGTTTCTCGCAGTCGGGGCAGTGGCAGTCGTCTTTATAGTCGGTAGGTTCCGTATAGGTTGTTATCACGCCCTCGAAGTTTCTAAGGATGACCTTATTAGGACTTTGGGAGATGACGTAGTTAGGCATCACGGGGGTTTTTCCGCCGCCGCCGGGGGCATCTACGACGAATGTGGGGACTGCATATCCGGAGGTATGACCGCGGAGGCTTTCTATGATTTCTATTCCTTTAGATACGGGGGTACGAAAATGTTCGAGTCCCATAGAGAGGTCGCATTGATATATATAATACGGGCGCACTCTTATTTTAACGAGGGCTTGAACGAGTTTTTTCATCACGCTTGTGCAGTCGTTGACACCACGGAGCAGTACCGACTGGTTCCCGAGGGGGATTCCGGCATTAGCGAGTTTTTCGCAGGCGGCAGTTGATTCCGGTGTGATTTCGTTAGGGTGGTTAAAATGGGTGTTCAGCCATATAGGGTGATATTTTTTCAGCATATTACACAGGTCGTCGGTAATACGTTGTGGGCAGACGACGGGGGTACGGGTTCCTATGCGGATTATTTCCACATGGGGGATGGCTCTAAGTCTTTGGATAATAGATTCGAGCATGCTGTCGCTAACCATAAGGGCGTCTCCGCCGGAGAGCAGTACGTCTCTAACTTGCGGGGTACGGGCGATATAGTCGATAGCTTTTTGTATTCTGTCTGATGGCGACTGGCAGTCGTGTTGACCTGCGAATCTTCTGCGTGTACAGTGGCGGCAGTACATAGAGCACATGTCGGTGATAAGGAAGAGGACTCTGTCGGGGTATCTGTGGGTAAGGCCGGGAACAGGGGAGTCTTCATCTTCGTGCAGGGGGTCGAGGAGGTCTTCTGGAGAAATATGGGTCTCAGCGATAGTTGGGACAGCCTGTCTTCTAATGGGGCAGTAAGGATTGTCGGGGTCAATCAGGCTCAGGTAGTAGGGGGTGATAGCCATACGAAGGGTCTCGAGCGATTTTTTGATGCCGTTTTGTTCCTCTTCCGTGAGCACCAGATATTTTTTTAGTTCGTCTAATGTCTCAATTCTGTTTTTGACTTGCCAATGCCAATCGTTCCATTGTTCGTCAGAAACGTCGGGAAACAATTGTTTTCTTCTACTTTCAATCATAATAAATAATATTTAACCGATTTGCAAAGATATTAATTTTATACCAATAAAAAAAGCACCTCTTAGGTGCTTTTTTATTATAATCACAAGATAGATAATCTATCAGGTATTTAAGCGTAAAGTTCTTCAAAAATCTTTCTCAGGGCAGGGCATTCGCGGAGTTCCTGGAGGGTGATTTCAGCGTGACCTTTAGTATAACCGTTACCAACGATCATAGTTACGTCGCTTCCAACGCCTTCAGCGCCGAGGGCAGCTTTAGTAAAGCTGGTAGCCATAGAGAAGAAGTAGACGACGCCATCGTTTTTAGTACAGAGTATACTGGTCATTTCGGTATCGGGGATATTAACGTTGTTGATAGTAACGTCAGCCATGTGACCGTTAGTAAGTTTGCCGATAACATCTATCATAGCGACGGGGTCTGTAGCGTTTCCTGAGAACACGTGGTCACAGAATCCGAGTTTTTGGAGGCGTTCCGTTGATTTCTGGCTATGGCACATTCCGATAACCATACCTGTTACGCCTACGCGTTTTTTAGCCTCATAGCAGCAGAGCATGCCTGATTTTCCGCCTGCGCCGATGATAAGTACTATATCGCCCGGTTTGCAGAGTTTTGCTGTTTGAGCGGGAGCGCCTGCCACGTCAAGAGCTGAGAGGGCGAGTTTTTCCGGCATGTCGGTAGGGATCTTTGCGTAAATACCGCTTTCGAAGAGGATTGCTTTTCCGTCGATGTCGACTTGATCAACGTCAGCGCGGATCTCTTTAATTTTGTCGATACGCAGCGGGGTAAGTGACAGCGAAACGAGGGTAGCAATTTTGTCGCCTTCTTTGAGGTCGATTTTACCTTTCAGGGCGTCGCCAATTTTTTCAACTGTTCCGAGGAGCATGCCACCGGAGCCCGTCCATGGGTTGCGGTGTTTGCCCTGTTTTGCCACGATATCCATCATGATCTCGGCAATTTTCTTATTGTCGCCACCGGCTCTTTTAGAGATATCCGTAAAGGAAGCGGAGTCGATGTTTAAAGTTTGAACGTCTATGAGTATTTCGTTGTCATAGATTTCGTCCATGTTGTTGTCTATTTTATCTGCGGGCTGTGGCAATACGCCTTTAGGTTCGATTACACGGTGGGTTCCGTATTTATTTCCATGTTTTTGCATAAACTTTAATATTAATTATTTTTACTTATTGTTTTTTTATTCCGTAAATCTGTCTTGCGTCGTCGGGGGTAGCGATTTCTCTCCCGAGTTCTTTAGCCATTCTCACCACTTTAGCGACGAGTTCGCCATTAGATTTAGCGAGGACGCCTTTTGAGAGGTAGACGTTATCTTCGAAGCCGACTCTAACGTGGCCGCCGTCGATAATAGAAAGCATTGCTAACGGAAATTCGTAGCGTCCGATACCTGCGACGGTATAGGTAGAGCCTGCGGGTATGCTGCCGCGGAGGAAGGTAAAGTCGCGGATGTCGCCACCGATACCACCGTTAACGCCCATAACGAAGTCGAAATGGAACGGGGCGTTGATAGAGCCTTTTTTTGCGAGGCGGAGGGCCATCTCTATCATACTTTTGTCGAAGACTTCGAGTTCCGGTTTAATGCCGCGTTCGATCATACGTTTCCCGAAATATTTGATTGTGTTTTCGGTATTTGTGAATACGTCGTCGCCGCCGAAATTACAGGTGCCGCAGTCGAGGGTAGCCATTTCGATGTCGAGTTCCGTCGGCTGGAGGCGTTCGTCGTCGGTCATTCCGACAGCGCCGCCGGTAGAAGGCAGGATGATAACATCAGGGATGACGGCTTTTATAGCGTCGATACATTCTTTAAAGCGGCCCTTATCCTGGGTAGGTGTCCCATCGTCCCAGCGAACGTGAAGGTGGATAACGCTGGCACCGGCATCGTAGGCCGATTTTGCTTCGCGGACTATCTCTTCAACGGTATAAGGGACGGCGGGGTTATGTTCTTTTAAAACTTCAGCGCCACAGATGGCAGCTGTTATAATCAGTTTTTCCATAAAAATCGTTTTATTCGGTTATTATTGGTTTTTTCTTTGGCATTTTTTAGGTACCACACAGGTGCCGCTGGCGCGACAGACTACGACGGGTTCTTCGAGCACGTCTGCTGCGGAGTCGGAGATGTCGGGGCGCGGAACTATAACTTTTCTCGCTTCAAATTTCATCTTGCGGGAAGAGTTTCCTACATGAGTGATCTCTCCTGCTGCTTCGATAAAATCGCCTGCGTATACGGGAGCTAAAAATTCAACATTATCATAAGCACAGAACAGACCTTCGTCGCCATCCTGGATGATGAGGAGCTCCGTTGCTACGTCGCCGAAAAGATTTAACATCCTTGCACCGTCTACTAAATTACCGCCGTAATGAGCGTCATGCGAGCTCATACGTACTCTAATCAATGATTTTACTGCCATATCTTTTAATCTTTTACTATATAATCAACGAGGATACCTTGTGTCTTAACGTTTTCAGGAGCTATTTCGCC
>JAQVPY010000078.1 GCA_028701815.1 Bacteroidales bacterium
ATGGTTGAGAATATGCGAAAACTTGTGACCCATGCAGATATTATCACGCCGAATGTTACGGAAGCCTGTCTTTTACTTGGCGAAAGGTATCAGGAAAAAATTGAAGAATACACTATAAAGAGTTATGCTTTTCGTCTTTCACATCAGGGTCCTAAAAATGTGGTGATAACAAGTGTGTCAGGAAAGGATACCCATAGCCGTTATGTTATGGCATATAATAAGACATCCGACAAATATTTCAGGGTTGATATAGACTATTTCCCTATAGAATACCCTGGAGCCGGAGACACATTTGCCAGCGTTTTGTGCGGGGCGATGTTACAGGGTAAATCCCTCGAGGAGGCTGTTACAGATGCCACCGACTTTGTTTATGAAAGTATTAAGGTGTCTTTTGGGGAAGATTATGATTCTCGAGAGGGCATGTTGCAGGAGAAGATGATATGCAGAAGAAGTCTTTAATAATGTTGCTGCTGCAATACGCATTTATTGTAGTATTGTGTTTTTTGCTTGTTATGATAGCGACAACTTTAATCGTTTCTTCTTTTGGCAGCACCTTGTGGGTGCTTAAGTTAACGCAGCTTTTATCACAACTGTTCATTTTTATTATACCCCCGATAATTTTTCTGATTGCGAACAGGGTTGATGTTACTGAACAATTCGGGTTTAAGAATCGTCAGCCATTCAAGGTATGGATGGTCGCTTTGTTGTTGTTACTCATTGCACTTCCGCTTGTCAGCTGGACAGAAGCTGTCAATGCGAAGATGGTATTACCCGAGTTTTGCAGTTCTATTGAAGCATGGATGAGGTCGAATGAGGATGCGGCGAATGTATTGACAAAGCAGTTTTTGACGATGGACACGCCTGTTCAATTATTGGTCAATCTTTTCATTATGGCTTTAGTGCCGGCAATAGGGGAGGAGATGACATTTCGCGGGTGTATCCAGAAGATGCTTGTCGACAGGATTAAGACTCCCCATATAGCAATCATTGTCACCTCCATTATATTCAGCGCCGTACATCTGCAGTTTTACGGGTTTCTTCCAAGGATGATATTGGGTATAATATTAGGATATACCTTCTATTATACGGGCACCTTGTTTATTCCGTCGCTAATGCACTTTTGCAATAATGCCTCCGTGATATTATTGGCATACATATTAGGTCCCGATGCAGTAGACGAGACGGCAGGTATCGCGGGATATGACAGCTCACTTTTGTGGGCAGCCATATCTTTGGCGGGTGTCGTTTTAGTGATAATTCTTCTTTCTAAGAAGTCGGTTAAACGGCTTCCACAGCAATAATTTCAGGGATAACCTCTTTCATGGCCTGTTCTATGCCGTTTTTTAGAGTCATTCTGCTGTAAGGGCAGGAGCCGCAAGCGCCACGTAATTGCACTTTCACAATTTTGTCTTCAGATAATTCCACGAAAGACACGTCGCCGCCGTCGGCTTGGAGGTAGGGGCGTAATTGTTCAATTACTTCCTTTACTTTTTTTTCTAATTCTTGGTCCATTATTATTGTATTATTTTATGTTATTGATTTCCGCAGCCTTCCGCGTTAGGGTCCATTTTAACCGATTCGGTCGGTTTCAATACGGAGTTGCGGATATTTGTCATATTAATCAGGTTATCGGCTATGCCGGCGAATATCTGCCGGTAAAGCGGGTTATCGACGTTGGCCGACGGTATGCCATTATCTCCTGATTCGCAGATACTTTGTATCAGGGGTATTTGTCCTAAGAGGGCGATATGTGTTTCTTCAGCCGTATTTTTACCTCCGTCTTTGCCGAAGATATAGTATTTTTCGTCGGGGTGCTTTTCGGGGGTAAACCATGACATATTTTCTATTATTCCGAGTACGGGCACTTGAATTTCCGGTTTTTTGAACATATCAATGGCTTTACGGGCGTCGATGAGGGAGACTTCCTGGGGGGTGGTGACAATAACGGCGCCGGTGACGGCGGCTGTTTGGACGAGAGTAAGTTGTATGTCGCCGGTTCCCGGAGGAGCGTCTATGATGAGATAGTCGAGAGTGCCCCAGTCGGTATTGTTAAGCAGTTGGGCGAAAATGCTTGCTGCCATCGGTCCGCGCCATATCAGGGCCTGTCCGGGCTGTATGTAGAACCCTATAGAAGACAACTTCAAACCGTATTTTTCGACAGGGATAAAAATCTGTTTTTCATCATCGCCGGCGATTCCGGGCTTTGCATCCTGGAGACCGAGCATAATAGGAATCGACGGTCCGTAGATATCGGCATCGAGTAATCCGACTTTAAGCCCTTTGGCGGCTAAGGCCACAGCTATGTTTACGGAAACAGTAGATTTGCCGACGCCGCCCTTGCCGGAGGCAACCACTATTATGTTGCCGATTTTGTTGTTTAATTCTTCACTCATTACAGTAATGATTTTTATTGTTCTGCAAAAGTAGTAAAAAAATACGACCTTTTATTATCTTTGCGCTATGAAAATAGGAAATGTCATATTGCCCGATATTCCGTTGATTTTGGCACCGATGGAAGATGTTACAGAGATGCCTTTCCGGCTTATCTGCAAGCGATTCGGCGCGGATCTTGTCTTTTCGGAGTTTGTGGCCTCGGAGGCTCTGGTACGGAATGTGGAAAAAAGTATCAGAAAGATGCGTCTTGTTGAAGAAGAGCGCCCCGTCGGAATTCAAATCTTCGGTCACGATGTGGATTCTCTGGTCGTGGCGGCATCAAAAGCTCTGGAAGCCAACCCTGATATCCTTGATTTGAATTGTGGCTGTCCCGTTAAGAAAGTGGTGAGCAAAGGTGCGGGAGCGGCCATGTTGAAAGACCCGGATAAGATGGTTCGAGCTGCGGCCGAGATTGTAAAGATAAGCAACAAGCCGGTGACGGTGAAAACGAGGATAGGATGGGATGCAAACTCCATAGTAGTGGGAGATGTGGCTTTGAGATTGCAGGATGTCGGTGTCAGTGCTCTCTCCATACACGGTCGTACCCGTTCGCAGATGTATACCGGATTAGCCGACTGGCGAGTGATAGCTGATGTTAAGGCAAACCCCGCGATAACTATACCGGTGTTTGGAAATGGCGATATCACTTCAGGAGAGACAGCGAAGGAGAGACTTGACATGAGCGGCGTCGACGGCCTTATGATTGGTCGTGCGGCGATAGGCAACCCATGGATTTTCAGGGATATAAGGCATTATCTGCAAACAGGTGATGTTATGGCTCCTCCCACTATTAAAGAACGCGTAGATGTTTGTAGAGAACATTTCTATATGTCTGTGGAATACAAAGGTGAAAAACGCACGCTTCTCGAGATGCGTCATCATTATGTTAAGTATTTTAAAGGTATAGTCGGTTTTAAACCGTATAAGATGAAACTTATGACCGCCATGTCTTCACAGGAGGTGCTGGAAATATTGGATATGCTCGAAAGAGAAAAAAATGAAAAATTATAAGAAGTAAGCATAGAAATAGAAAAAAAATATTATCTTTGCAGTCACAAACTTTCGAAAGAAAGTCGGGCCTATAGCTCAGTTGGTTAGAGCACCTGACTCATAATCAGGTGGTCCCTGGTTCGAGCCCAGGTGGGCCCACAGAATGTAGAGATTAGTCTCTACATTTTTTTTTGCTATAAAAATGTTCATGAAATTTATTGTTATATGAAAAAGCATATTATTTCAACTGAGAAAATTACCGTTCAACAGATTGCGGATATTATTCGTGAAGGGAAAAAATTAGAACTTTCAGAAGAATCAAAGTCATTAATTGTAAAATGCAGGGAGTACCTCGACAGAAAGATAGAGACCTCCGAGGTTCCTGTTTACGGTATCAATACGGGTTTTGGTTCTCTATGTAACCGGAGTATAGAGAAGAATGATTTGTCGCAGCTTCAGACATACCTTGTCATGTCTCATGCCTGCGGTTGTGGCGACGAAGTTGAGAGTGCTATTGTGAAGTTGATGTTGCTGCTAAAGATACAGTCGTTGTCATACGGGCATTCCGGTGTGCAGCTGGTAACTGTTGAGCGGTTGGTATTCTTTTTTAATAACGATATTTTTCCCGTGGTATATAAACAGGGTTCTCTCGGTGCATCCGGCGATTTGGCTCCATTGGCGCATTTGTCCTTACCTCTTTTAGGTATGGGAGAGGTATATTATAAAGGTGAGAGAAGAGATTCAGCTTCCGTAATGGCTGAATTCGGTCTGTCGCCAATAAAACTCTGTTCGAAAGAGGGGCTTGCTCTTCTTAACGGAACGCAGTTTATGCAGGCCTTCGGCGTGTATTCCTTAATAAAAGGTATGAAATTGAGTGATCTTGCCGACAGAATAGCGGCTGTCTCTATAGAGGCTTTTGATGGCAGAATAGAGCCTTTTGATCCGTTGTTGCACGATATCCGAAATCACAACGGACAGATTTTGACGGCAAAACGTTTTATGGAGATGCTGGGTGACAGCGAAATTATGCGCCGTCCCAAAAAACATGTTCAGGACCCGTATTCATTCAGATGTATTCCCCAGGTTCACGGTGCTTCAAAGGATGCCATAGACTATGGGCTTAGGATATTTACTGAAGAGATCAATGCTGTAACCGACAATCCCACTGTTTTCCCCGACGAGGACAAGATTTTGTCGGGCGGCAACTTTCACGGGCAGCCACTTGCCTTGTCTATGGATTTTCTCGCCATCGCTTATGCGGAGTTGGCTAATATCTCGGAGAGAAGGATATATCAATTGATAGGAGGACACAGAGATCTTCCGAGTTTTCTTGTGGCAAAATCGGGCTTAAACTCAGGATTTATGATACCCCAATACGCTGCTGCATCTATAGTAAGTCAGAATAAGCAGTTGTGTACCCCCGCATCTGTAGACTCCATTGAGTCGTCGCAGGGACAGGAAGACCATGTAAGTATGGGAGCCAACAGCGCCACTAAGTTGTATTCCGTTACCAATAATTTAGAGACTGTACTTGCCATCGAACTTATGACGGCAGCGCAAGCTCTTGATTTCAGGACAGATGCAAAGCCGAGTACGTCTACTCGGGATTTTGTTGCAGCATATCGCCAAATAGTTGATTTTATCAGTATCGATAAATATATGCATCCGGAGATAGTGCATACGATAGAATTTTTACGCGTTTTGTAAAAAAATAAAAAAATAAAAAAAATGTATCGAATTTTGTTTTTTTATTATAAATAATTATCTTTGCAAAGTTAATGTGTAATTGACCAATAGATGATATTAACTTAAATTTTAAACTAAACTTAACAAATGATGAAAAAGATTTTACTATTCGCTTCAGCATGCTTAATCGTTATGGGCGGTATCGCACAGACGAGACAATACAGTGTGCCTAAAGGAGTAAAAGAGTACAGTGTTAAAACATCTGTACAAACTGCAGACAATGGCACAAGGACACCTGCTATGCCTGTTAATGCTTCCAAATCACCTGCTGCTACTCTTGCAAACGATCAAGAGATGGAAGTTGGTACTACCTACTACGACCTTCAGTCTAATTCAGCTCTTTCCAACAGATTTTTCCGTTATTCAGACGGAGAGATGGGCGCTACTTGGACAGGCGGTCTTCAAGCTACTGCATTTGCAGATAGAGGATCCTTCTACAACTTTTTTGATGGAACTGCATGGACACTTGCAGGAAATACCCGTATTGAGTCTTCAAGAAGAGGCTGGCCTACATACGCCCAATTCGGTGAAGATGGTGAAGCTATCATTTCACACACACCTTGCGCACTTTTCGTTCGTGAAACCAGAGGCGAAGGTGATTGGGTAGAAAAAGCCAATCCTATCTCAAATACCGATAATACATGGCCACGTATGTGCTATGCTAACGGTTCCCTTCACATCCTTGAAGGTTTCCAGGATGACAACGCTAACTACCACCAGGGCGTTTTCTATTCTCGTACCAATGACGGCGTTACTTTCGATCCTCAAGGTGTTCAACTTGAAGAAATCGGTCCGGATTATTATTCAGTAACTGCTTTTGGCGCTGATGACTATGTTTGGGCAGAACCTCATAACGGTGTTATCGCTTTCGCTTTATTCAGCCATATCGCTGACCTCGTTGTTATGAAATCTACCGATAACGGTGAAACATGGGAAAAATTTGTTGTTTGGGAACACCCGATACCAATGTTCTCATGGGAAGAATCAATAGGTGTTGGTCTTTATACCGATACTTGTGTTGCTCCTAACGGCAGCGGCGCTCTTGTAATTGATGACGAAGGTAAAGTTCACGTAACTTTCTGTACTAACGCAAGTGTCTTCTCAGAATACGGCGGTTCATACAGCTACTATCCTAACTGGGGACACGTAATGTATTGGAACGAAGACCTCGATACTTTCACAGGTAACGAAAACCAGTACGAAGCTCTTGATCCTACATATCATGAAGAATATTTCGAAGATGGCAGAATCATTCAATACCTCGGTTTTGACTTTGACGGCGACTATAGCTACATTACTACAGGTGCTGAAACTTATTACAGAACAGCGGGTCCTAACAATATGGTTACAATGTCTCAGGTTGCTCCTGATAGATTAGCTGTTGCTTTTATGGCTGCTGACGAAAGACGTTGGACTGCCGGTGAAGATGGAACAACTTATATGGTTAAACAAATCTTCCTCTGCACTATTAAATATGATCCAGACATGCTCGGTTGGTACTTCGATCCTGAATGGGTTGATGCAACAACAGGTGATATGGTTACAACTACTCCGGGTCTTGACTATTCAGGTTTCTATAGAGTTAACTCCAGCTATCTGTTAGCTTATGACGATTGTATCTATCCACAAATTCTTAGCCAGAATGCTGATGATGGAAGAGCTCAAATTTATGTTTTCTTCCAACATGACTCAAGTCCTGGATTGGCACTCGATGGTGAAGTTCAAACAACTTATACAGAAAACTACATTAAGATGTGGACAAATAATGTTGAACTTTCAGGTTCTGTTTTCCCGGAACCTTGGTTCCCAAATGCTATCGAGGATGTTGCAACTGTAGTTTCTATGGAAATTTATCCTAATCCTGCAACGGGTATGGTTAATGTAACAGTAGAAAATGCAGGTATCTGCCAAATTTACAACATTACAGGACAAGTTGTTGTAAATGCAAATCTTAAAGCAGGTGCAAATCTGATTTCTATCAGCAACCTTAAAACAGGCGTCTATTTTGTGTCCGCAAATGGCGAAACCCAAAAATTGGTTGTTAAATAATAAAGGATTTTATTCCTGAATATTAAAAAAGAGAGCATCATGATGCTCTCTTTTTTTTATTCACATATATTTGCAAAACAGTTTGAAAATTTATAATTATGTTGTCGGAAAAAGACTTAAATCAGATTGCCCAAAAAGGAATTACAGAACAGCAGCTGCAAAATCAACTGTCGTTCTTTGCTAAAGGAGCGGATTTTGTTACCTTATTAAAGGCTGCAACCAAGCCCGATTATATTATTACGCTTGATGCAGTCGGCGATGAAAAGGCTCCCGGAAATGCCAAAATAGAAAGTTTTATTCCGGCGAGCGGTGCTGCAACGCGTATGTTTAAGAACTTGTTTAATATTCTCGGCGGGGCAACCTTGGACGATTCAGGGGAAAAGTTTTTTGAGAATATTTCGACTTTCGCTTTTTTTGATGCCTTGTCCGTCGCTGTCGCTAAAGATGGAGAAGACATATCCCGACTGCTTGAGAAGAAACAGTATATTAAAGTCTTGGAATATCTGCTTACCGACAAAGGACTAAATTACGGCAATACCCCTAAAGCTCTTCTGCTTTTTCATAAAGAGTACAACAGGGCTAAATTTGCATTTGAGGAACATATTGCTGAAGCGATAAACTATTCGGATAATAGCGATGTCTTTCTTCATTATACTTTGTCTCCGGAACATATTGACGACTTTAATAAGGCTAAGGATCAGATTCTTCCATATTATGAGCAGCAATACGGTCGTAGTATTCATATTGACATCTCTATTCAGTCGCCTTCGACAGATACTATTGCTGTAAATATAGACAACACTCCTTTTAGAAATGCAGATGGTACTCTGTTGTTTCGTCCTGCGGGGCATGGTGCGCTTATCCATAACCTGAATGATATTGACGCCGATATTATCATGATTAAGAATATTGACAATGTGGTTCCCGACAGTAAAAAAAGAGTCATAATCGAATATAGAAAAAAGCTGATGAATTATCTTCTCAACATATATAATATGCGCAATGCTTTAATTAAGGCCATTGACGAGGCTGCGGGCATGGGTGAAGATAAGGCCACTGTTCTTTTGCATATTGTTGAACAATATATGTCGGATATAAAGATAATACCGCCATACAGATATAGTCATCTTACGCCTTTTGAGAAATTGAAGGAGTTGAGGTCTATGCTTGACAGGCCAATGCGTGTTTGCGGGATGGTGAAGAATGAAGGAGAGCCGGGCGGTGGGCCTTTTGTCGTTGACGGGTCGGAAAAGGCGTCATTACAGATAGTTGAGAGTTCTCAGGTTAATCACAAAAATCCGCAGCAGGAGGCGATATTTAAGAGTTCAACGCATTTCAACCCTGTTGATATTGTGTGTATGATTAAAGATGCTTATGGTAAGAGGTACAATTTAGTTGATTATGTTGATGCAAATACAGCTTTCATCTCCGAGAAGTCGAAAGACGGTAAGCCGTTGAAGGCATTAGAGCTGCCGGGGTTATGGAATGGGGCTATGGCAGATTGGATTACTGTTTTTGCGGAAGTTCCGGTAGAAACATTTAACCCGGTAAAGACGGTCACCGATTTATTAAGGTCGGCGCATATAGCTTAATACAGTTCTTCAGTATCTCGCAGGTTTTCCATAACGTATTCCTGGCGATCCGAGGTATTTTTTCCCATATAGAAACTAAGCATTTCTTTCATTTGGGATGGGGCGGCGGTATGTAAGATGATCGGTTCCAGATGTATTCCGCGGCCGATAAACGTTCCGAGTTCTTCCGGGGAGATTTCGCCGAGGCCTTTGAATCTGGTTATCTCGGGGTTTTTCCCTAAGGCGGCTATGGCTTTCACTCTTTCCTCCTCCGAGTAGCAGTATCTTGTCTCTTTCATGTTCCTCACGCGGAAAAGAGGAGTTTGTAGGATATATACGTGACCGCTTTTTACGAGTTCCGGATAGAACTGCAACAGGAAAGTGAGCATAAGCATGCGGATATGCATCCCGTCCACATCAGCATCGGTAGCGATAACGACGTTATTATATCTAAGACCTTCCATGCCGTTTTCGATATTAAGGGCAGATTGCAGCAGATTAAACTCTTCATTTTCATAAGCTACTTTTTTAGATTCGTCGAAGCAGTTTTTTGGTTTGCCTCTTAAGCTGAAGATGGCCTGAGTGTTAACATCTCGAGATTTAGTAAAGGAGCCGCTTGCAGAG
>JAQVPY010000079.1 GCA_028701815.1 Bacteroidales bacterium
GTTATTTCCTGATTTTTCCGTTGACATTCCGTTTTTTAGGCACCTATCAGGTAAGCAAAATAGTGGAAAACCAAATCACCCTCGAGTCATATATGGGCACAATGATGATGTTAAACCTTATGATGGGCATTGTATTTGAATTGCCCGTATTAAGTTGGGGCTTTGCAAAAATGGGCGTCATCTCTGCAACTTTTTTGCGCAAATACAGGAGACATGCCATTGTGATCATGCTTTCCGTCGCCGCCGTTATCACGCCCACAGCCGACGCTTTCACGCTGCTTCTTGTTGCCCTGCCAATGTACCTCCTTTACGAAATCAGCATCATTATTGTGGCACGCGTTGATAAAAATATATCCTCTTCGTCGGCAACAAAATAACCGTCTCTTTGTTCATATTATAAAAAAGTTTATTAACTTTGTAAGCTAATATTATATATGTTATATAACATATAAATGAGCCTCTAATTGCGCCGTATTGTACATAATGCTGACAGACATATTAAAGAAAAGCAGAAGTTATAGAAGTTTCGACGAATCAGTCAAAATCAACGAGTCGTTGCTTCTCGAATGGATTGACGGCACGCGCTATGCGCCGTCGAGTATAAACAGACAGCCGTTGAAATACAGGCTTGTTTTCATGCAGGAAGAGTTGGATAAAATTCAGCCGCTGACACATTGGGCGAGGGCTTTGCCTAAGTTGGAAATTCCGCCTAAGGGACACTACCCTGTTGCATTTATCATCATTTTATGTGATACTGACATTGCAGGCAACACGGATATCTTTATCAGAGATGTCGGCATCTGTGCACAGACGATATTATTACAAGCTGTGGAAGCCGGTTATGGCGGATGTATGATAGGCAATTTCAACCCAAAAGCGATAAGCGATGCACTATGTCTGCACGAGAACCTTCAGCCGAAGCTTATTTTAGCTTTAGGAAAGCCCGACGAAGAGATCACGCTCGTTGATGCAGACACCTGCGAGTCGACCAATTATTACAGAGATGACAATGGGCATCATTTTGTCCCCAAAAGAAAATTAGAAGATATAATAGTTAAATAGATGATTAGCATTTTTGAAATTTTGATGCTGGCATGTTTCGCATGCAGCTGGCCTGTTTCCATCGTTAAGGCCTTAAGAACTAAAATAGTAATAGGAAAAAGTCCTATATTTATGATACTCATCATAATAGGATATGTTTTCGGTATAATACACAAATTGCTCAACAACTGTGATGTTGTGATATGGTTATGGGCTTTTAACGGTTTATTAGTCAGTTTCGATCTAATATTATATTTCTGTTATATAGGCAAAAACAAACGCGATATGGCAAACAATAATAATAAGAAAGAATAAGACATGACTATCAGCAGATTTCCTGTTAAGTTTTTTGAATATATCAGGTCGTTTTTGACAGCAGCCGCATGTTTTTTATTTGTCCTCTTAGTCTTAAAAGCATACGAGTGCGCAGGATTATATTTTACAGAAGACATCCACGGCGGCACTATTGCCCTTCGCTGCGCAGCATATACTTTTATTGCCTTCAGCATCATCTCATTTGCTGTACTTATTGTATATCTCATCATACGTCCTTTCTCGAAAAAAGCCGCCCTTATTACAAGTGCCGCCATATTCGGGATTGCTGTTCTCTCGGAGTTCGGCTTGCTTTTATATTCCAAGATGTCGGGGGCTTTACTCGGCATTGAGTTGATACGACGTCCTTTTCCTGAAACGATGCAGACAATAAAGAGCGTGATGAATATATGGATTGTTTTAGCCCTCTTAGTTATAGCAGCCTGTTTATATATTTTCGCCACTGTTAAAATTGACGGTTGTTCAGGTAGAAAAGCAAAAAAGACGATACAGATTATCACCCTGGCAATAATGGTCGTCTCGGTGTTTTTTATTGGCAAGATAGACAAACTTACGGCGAACATTTCCAAGCCGGTTATTGAAAATTGCATTGTAAACAAGACCGTTTATTGTCTGCGCTCCTGTATTTCAGCCAAGCCTGTCGCTGAAGACGCATACGACACAGACATGGATCAGTTGCAGGCTTTCATGGACGAATATCGCGGAAGGGTTGTCCCGGACATATTATTTCCGCTCGAACGAATTGACGACACAGAGAGCACCCTGGCGCCCTATTTCATAAGCGCAAAGACAAAACCTAATATTGTCATACTGATAGTTGAATCTTTGGGAAGAGAATGGAGTGGAGACACACGTTTAGGCGTTAGTTTTTCTCCGTTTATAGACTCTTTGGCGCGTCACTCCCTGTATTGGAAAAACTGTCTTTCGACAGCTGTCCGCAGCTTTGGTGCTGTACCGTCTATTACGGGTTCCGTACCTCACGGTCCGAAGGGATTTCAGTTCGGAAATATGCCTGCGCACAACAGCCTCATCTCCATTTTGCACCGCAACGGATATAAAGCCAACTCATTTTATGCCGGCGACTTCTCTTTCGACGGAGTGTACGAATATCTTCTCGCACAAAATATCGACTACGCCTCTACCTCTTTTTTACATGAAGCATTCGCTACTAAAGACGAGTCTTTATATACTTACTGGGGATATCACGACAAGATATTATATAAACGCAGTCTGGAAGAGATAGAGAGATTAGACGATGGAGCTCCTATGCTCAATCTAATCATAACTATTTCATCCCACGACAACTTAAGCCTTCATAATACGGAAGAGCAACAATACTATATAGATGAGGCCCAAAAGATAATAGATCAAATTCCGGGAGGAAGTCGCAATAAGTCAGGAATAAAAATTAAACGAGTCGCAAGTTGGTTATACACAGACTACGCTATACGCGATTTTTTTAAAGGATATTCTCAAAGAGCCGATTACGACAGCACAATATTTATAATCACAGGCGACCACAGTTCCGGCTACTTCTCATATAACAGGCTCGGCTTCTTCCATGTTCCCCTTATTATTTGGTCGCCAATGCTCAAAGAGCCCAAAGCATTTTCTTCTATAGTTACACATAACGACATAACTCCGACAATAACGGCTCTTTTAAAATCCAATTTCGACGTTAAGACTCCCGACACGGTTCAATGGGTCGGTCAAAGTCTTTCCACTGCCGCTTCACACTTCGGAAAAGATAATCGCATTCTTCTCCTCAACTACGCCCACGAAGTAACCGAGATATTCTACGACGGCTATTTCTACAGGAATGGGAAAGATCTCCTTTATCAAGTGGACTGCACCATGGGACTTATACCTGTTGAAGATAAGGCGACAAAAGACATGATCATCAACAAATTATCACTTTATAAATATATTAACAACTATGTATATATAAACGACCGTCTAACCAAGCACCCGTTATATAAAAAGAATATCTTTATTCCTTTCAAAAGCATTGCTATCGACTCTTTAACCTGTCACAATTTAGAAAAGAAGCCAAGTGAGATGAAGCCGAAGGCGTTTCCGATAATACGAAAGCAATATATCGCTAAAGACGGATTAGACAAAATTAAACTGTCTTTGGCAGCGGATGTTATGATTGATAATATAATTGATCATACATCATGGTCTGATTATCAGATGAGCCTTGTATTCAAATATGATGGCGACAATATAACAAGTCCTAACATTTACAAAGACAATATAGTTAAATTTATTAATCAAGATAATTTAAAAAGCGGAGAGTGGTATAAGATTAACCTCACCAAAGAATTTGATGTTAGGGGTGTAACCGAGTTGAAGGCCTCCATATATATATATTCGCAGGAACATAATGAATCTTGGACAGCCGACAATGCGCTACATCTGAAAAATATTAACGTATCTATAGAGACGAGTAAAACGCAAAATTAACAATGGACTTATTATTATTTAGTGCCGACACGAGTTCCGAGACATCGCTGTTGCTTGCCGATGAGGGGGTCCACGCTGGATTTCCAAGTCCGGCGCAGGACTATATGTGCAATGCTATCGACTTGAATAAAGAGCTCATAAGGCATCCGGAGACAACTTTTTATGCCAGATGTGTAGGCGACTCCATGAAAGATATCGGGATTGATAACGGCGACCTCCTAATAATAGATAAGAGTATTGAGCCTCAGGACGGCGACATCGTAGTAGCATATATCGACGGGAATTTTACCCTAAAACGGATAAAGATGGAACACGACGGGAAAAGCCTGTGGCTTATGCCGGAAAATGACGAATACAAACCGATAAAAGTCACCGAAGAAAATTCCTTTATAGTATGGGGCGTGGTTACACATAATATTAAAACACAGTTCAGAAGACAATGAAATCTTACGCGATATGCGATTGCGACAATTTCTTCGCAAGTTGTGAAAGAGTCTTCGCACCGTCTCTTCACGACAAACCCGTTGTTATCCTCAGCAACAACGACGGGTGCATTATTGCAAGAAGCTCCGAAGCTAAGGCTCTCGGCATTGCCATGGGCACTCCGCTATATCAGATAAAGGATTTCCTCGAAAAAAACGACGTGGCCGTCTTTAGCAGCAACTACACCCTATATGGTGATATGAGCCGCCGCGTAATGAGCCTGCTCTCAAAATACAGCCCCGTATTCTGGCAATACAGCATAGACGAAATGTTTCTCGACCTTACAGGGATAGCTTCCGGAAATGACCTGCTTAGCTATTGCAAATCACTGCGCAAAACGGTAACACAAGGTACAGGGATACCCATAACCATAGGAATAGCGCCCACAAAAACCCTCGCTAAGGCTGCCAGCAAATTCGGTAAGAAATATAAGGGCTTTAAGGGTGTCTGCATGATTGACGATGAGACAAAAAGAATTAAGGCCCTTAAAATGCTCAATGTATCCGACGTATGGGGTATAGGCAGGAGAACTAACAAAAAACTCGATTATTTCGGCATAAAAACGGCATGGGACTTCACACAAAAGAGTGAGAAATGGATTCAAAAAGAATTTACTGTGACGGGGCTGAAGACATGGAAGGAACTCCAAGGGGTAGACTGTATCAATGTCGACGAACTACCCGAGAAAAAAAGTATCTGCACAAGCCGTAGCTTCGCTGATCAGGGCCTCGCCGACTTAAGCCAGATAGAAGAAGCTCTCACTAATTTTACTGCCGAATGCTCTCGAAAACTAAGATCACAGCATTCATGCTGTAAGATGCTGACAGTATTCGCATATACAAGTAGATTCAGAGATGATGTGCCACAAGCCAGCATCTATAAGACCATCGAATTGCCCGTTCCCTCCAACGACAGACAGGAACTGACGGGCTACGTGATGAAAACTCTCCGTGCCGAATGGAAAGCAGGCACATATCTTTATAAAAAAGCCGGCATAATTGTGTGGGAAATGACACCGGACAATGCAATTCAATCAGACCTCTTAGATACCGTGGACAGAGATAAGCAGGCGGCTCTCGCTAAAACTATTGACGCCATCAACCTAAAAAACGGACAAGACGCTGTTCACCTCGCAATACAGGGTCACGACAAATCATGGTTTCTAAAATGCGAGCATAAATCAAAACAATTTACAACAAATTTAAAAGATATTATCCATGTTAAATAAATATGATATATTTGCAAAATTAAAAAGATGACCATGAAAGGCTTCGCAAAAATATTGTTAGTCCTTCTTATAGCGACTGTTTCGATATGCCTGTCGGATAATGTCTCTTATAAAGAGACTCCCGTATCAGGAAGCGAATGCGAAGATGTGGCTTTTGGCAACTGCTCTCAGCTCTCTATAGAATATCAGCTGTATTCCGTCAGCCGCAGATCTCCTTTGCATCAGGTAAATCAGCCCACAAGCCTGTTCAACCAATCATGCACATTTATAAAAACACTGTTCTCAAAATATGTATTACAAAAAATTGTTGAGTGTAAAGCCGCCATGGCGACATCTTCCTTTAACGATTTAGTGATATCAATATACAGCGACAACATACTCAATCACACCTTTTCGCTGCATAACATCCGCATATAGTTTTTATTTTGTTTCCACCACCTCGCTATGAAATAACGATTTCATAAAAGAGGATTACTATGCAAAAATTAATAAACAAAATAAAACAAAAATACTATGACTACTTTAAATAATATAAACGAATTCAGCGAATATACATGCGATAAACGCAACATGAAACAATATCTGATATACTCCACGCTTTTGGCAGCAGGAGTTCTATTTTTAATAAGCACGAAAATGTTCGACAAGCAAAGTCCGTTTTACATGCTTCTTGCTGTAACCGGCATCACTATAATCATAACTGCAATAATACTATTGATTAAAAGGAACAAGAACACTGTACTGAAATCCACAGGGCATAAACTCAAAAGATATTACAAATACATTGACGACAGCGAATACAACGAAACATATAAGGCGTTTGAGAACATTCACTCTAAAGGATTAAAATCCATTAAATTCAAACATTCGTCAGGCTTAAGGATTATGGCCATGATTTCTGACGACAACAGCTTCATCGCCTTACAACTCGAGAAATATATCCCTTACACTTTTGAGCCTGTTTCCAAAATTATCATCTGCGACAACAACGACGCGATAACAAGAGATATTTGCTGTGACATAAAACGTAGAGAGGTATAACCATGGAATGGTTTATGCTATTTGGGGGATTGGCTCTCTTAATAGTCAGCGGCGAACTTTTAGTACGGGGCAGTGTTTCCATAGCTGAACGTCTGCGAGTGTCCCCTCTCATTATCGGAATGACTATTGTCGCCTTCGGCACATCAGCACCCGAACTGATTGTCAGCCTTCAGGCAGCCATCGCCGACAATTCGGAGATAGCTATAGGCAATGTCGTGGGCTCAAATATAGTAAACATATCCTTTATTCTCGGGCTTTCCGCCTTGTTGTCCCCGTTGACTGTCGCCAAAAGCACGACAAGAATCGACTTACCGATCCTTATCGGTGCGTCCTTATTGTTCGTGTTCGCATCCATCAATGGCGTAATAGGAAGAATTGAAGGTATAATTGGATTGATATTGCTATTTGCAGTAATATACTTTCAGATCAAGAGTACGCCTCAAACAGCTATTAAAGAAAGGCCTCAAAAGGCGTCGGGGTATATCTCGGTATCAATAGTAATGATCATTTTATCCTGTTTCGGATTAAGCAAAGGGGCGGACTTTCTCATTGACAGCGCATCATCGATAGCTTCCGACCTCGGCGTAAGTCAGCGTATAATAGGGGTAACGATAGTGGCAATTGGAACGAGTCTCCCTGAATTAGTAACTTCTACTATAGCGGCGATAAAAAAAGAGAGCGACATAGCCATTGGGAACATTGTAGGGTCTAATATATTCAACATATTATGTATCATAGGGTTATCGGCCACGATTGAGCCCATACGTTTATCATGGAATGATTTTAGGACAGATTATATTGTTATGACATTGTTACCTATAGTTCTTCTCGTTTTATGTAAATCGCACAAGTTAAGTAGGACATCAGGAATAATTCTGATAGTCTTATATATAGCATATATAATTTTAATCTTAACAAAACCTTAACTTTATCTACATTAGTCCGTAATAAAGATTAAAGATTTTTGCAGCGTGATAATAATGACAAAAACTCAAGAAATGAAGAAGTTGATTTTAGCCGCTGTTATTTTCGCAGCGGCAATAATAAGCGTTCAGGCGCAACGTATCAAGGGTTCTGACACGATGCTTCCGTTATCGCAACGAGCTGCGGAAGAGTTTATGAAATCGCATCCGTCGTTAATGGTTACTGTTACCGGTGGCGGAAGCGGTGTAGGAATTACAGCTCTTGTTGAAGGCACCACAGACCTCGCCCAATTATCTCGGAAGATCAAGTTTGATGAGCGCAACAAGCTAAAAGAAAAAGGCATAACAGTACAGGAAGTAATCGTCGCCTATGATGCTTTATCAGTGATAGTGCATCCTTCAAACAAGGTCACAAATCTCACAAGGGAGCAATTAGAAGGAATTTTCACGGGTGCCATAAAAAACTGGAAGGAAGTCGGGGGAGACGACATGCCCATCATTGCCTATTCGCGAGAGACATCTTCAGGAACATATAGCTTTTTCAAAGAGAAGGTCTTAAAGAACAAGAACTATATGTCGGGTATCTTAAGTATGCCTGCCACGGGAGCGATCATTCAATCTATAAGTCAGACGAAGGGAGCGATAGGCTATGTAGGCTTAGCATACCTGAATCAGAAAGTAAAGCCCATTCGCGTATCCTACGATGAGGGCAAGTCATATATTGAGCCTTCAATAGCTAAATCCAAAAGCGGCGAATATCCGATTGTTAGACCGCTTTATTACTATTATGACGTCTCAAAGGAGAAAACCGTCAAACCTTATATCGACTATATTTTATCCGCCGAAGGGCAAGCTATTGTTAACGCAATAGGATTTATAACCGTCGAAAGATGAAAAGGCTTAGAAAATCGATAGAACGGGTGATAAAATGGATGCTTACGCTAAGCGGAAGTATCACAAGTATCGTCATTTTATTGATAATAATATTTCTATTCAAAGAAGGGGCAGGGCTTTTTAAAAAATCCTCCGTAGAGAGTCAATACGTCATTTGCATTCACTGTTCAAACCCTGTAGAAGACTTGTCGCCGACACAAATCAAAGACATCTTCGATTGGAAGATCACAAACTGGAAAGAGGTAGGAGGAAATAATGAAGAGATCATGCCGTTTCGTTTTGATGACATCTTTTCGATATATTCGGAAGAAGAGTTTGGGGAAGATTACGAGTTATTGCCCATAAAATTAGGAGAGGTCATCTCTCAAAGTCGCAATATCATTGCGTTTATTCCCGAGGAATACTTACCGGAGAAATATGCCCCCGATGGCATTGAAGAGATTAAGATTCTGCCGATGCGGAACATCAGTCTATCGGATTTTTTCGGTGGGAAAGAGTGGCTACCCACTGCCACTCCTTCACCCTTATTTGGGGTATTACCATTGATAGCAGGCACATTATGGGTAAGTTTATTCGCCATTATCATTGCGTTGCCTTTAGGTTTAGGGGTTGCCATATATATGTCGGAGCTTGCCGACGAACGGATACGTAAGATATTAAAGCCGACGATAGAGTTATTGGCGGGAATACCGTCGGTAGTATATGGTTTTTTCGGTCTTGCGGTAATTGTTCCCCTGATTCAGAAAGCATTTAACCTTCCTGTCGGGGAAACGGCATTTGCAGGCAGTATTGTCTTAGCCATAATGGCTTTACCTACCATCATAACCATTGCGGAAGACGCGATGCGAGGGACGCCGCATGCCATGCGTGAAGCGAGTCTCGCCTTAGGTGCCACGCGTTGGCAGACGATATATAAGGTGATAATACCTTATGCCGGCTCAGGAATTATG
>JAQVPY010000080.1 GCA_028701815.1 Bacteroidales bacterium
CCCGTCCCCTACTTATAAGGACGCAAGCCCTATTTATGTTAAAGATTCGCCCTCGAAGAAGTACCTTGAGACAAGTGACGGCTCCGACCAAAAGCCCGTGTATGACGATAATTTCTGTACGGTCTTCCCAAGAATGTGGAATAATACCAAGTCACAATATATCGACGGCTATAAGGCATGGGGTAATGTGAAAGGTACCCCGGTTAGGACTAAACAAGCCGACGGAACTACCAAAATAGAGTATGTGCCCACCTTCGGAGAAAACCTTAGATATTTCTTTAGTTATCAAGTTAATCAGATGTATCTGAGGTATCTGTTCTGGAACTTTGTGGGAAGACAGAATAATATTGAGGGCTATGGTGACATCGCAAACGGTAACTGGAAATCAGGTATCAATTTCATTGATAAGGCGCGCCTTGGCGACCAAAATACCCTTCCGGATTCTCTAAAAGATAATCCTGCTAATAACAGTTTCTATTTCTTGCCGCTGATATTGGGTATTATCGGCCTGTTTTACCTGTTTGCTAAAGACAAGAAAAACGGTCTTGTCGTTCTTATGCTCTTTTTGATGACGGGTTTGGCAATTATCGTTTACCTCAATCAGACTACCTATCAGCCGAGGGAACGAGACTATGCATACGCTGGCTCCTTCTATGCCTTCGCAATCTGGATAGGGTTCGGCGTAATTGGAGTCGCAAATGGTATTGCCAAACTGGTTAAAAATAAGAAGATAGCCATTGTGTCCAGTTTTGTTATATGCCTCTTCGCTGTGCCCGTTTTGATGGCCTCTGAAGGCTGGGACGACCATAACAGACACGGAAAATATGCAGCCAGAGATACTGCAAAAAATTACCTTATGGGCTGTCTGCCAAATGCCGTACTCATCTCTAACGGCGATAACGACACCTTCCCCCTATGGTATATCCAGGAAGTCGAGGAATATAGAACGGATATCCGCGTGGCTAACTTTATGCTGTCGGCAAGCGATTGGTATGCGCATCAAATGAAACGTAAGGTTTATGATTCCGACTTGCTGCCACTGACTTTAAAAGAAAGCGACTATTATAAAAATGTCAACGATGTGGTTTATTATAACGATATGGGCATAACACAAGCTGTCGATGTGAAAGATTTTATTAATGCTTACGCTAACGGCAAACTTAAAGCCCGGGTCGGCAATACTACCGTCGGCTATTTCCCGTGTAAAACCTTCAAATTGAAAGTAGATAAGGAGAAAGTACTCGCAAATGGTATCGTACCTCCTGAATTGGCAGATAAAATCGTTGATGAAATAGTGTGGACTGTGCGCAAAAATTATCTGTTTAAGAATGATCTGCTCCTTTTGGACCTGCTCGCAAGTTTCAATTGGGATCGTCCTCTGTATTTTACCAACCCGAATATCGTGAAAGATGTTTTCGATGTAGACAAATATTGCTACCTCGACGGTATCGTATATAAGTTTATGCCGGTGGCTCTTAATGAAGGAGACGAGGGCTTTGTTAAAAACCTCGGCGGCATAAATTTCGACCACTCTTATGATTTACTCGTAAATCAAATGACTTCTTGGGGTCATTTTGAGGATCCGAAAGTTGTAGCCGACAGAGAAAGCTGTAGAAACGCTTCTATCATTCGTCAGAACTTCTTCCGGCTCGCTATGGGATTAGTAGAAAAAGGAAGAAATGATTCCGCCGCCATGGTAATAGATCAGGCAATAAAATACTTCCCTAACGACAAGATTCCTTTTGACCATTATCTGAGGTCATATATAGATATCTATTTTGCTGCCGGACAAACCGAAAAGGCAGTGGAGGTGATGAATATTATTCATGATAAATATTATAATGAACTTGTTTATTATTGCTCCCTACCCTCGACATTTTTCGATTATTATCTCGAAGACTCTCAGCTCAACCTGAGAATCATTTATGAGCTGCAACAGAAATGTACTAAATACGGACTTGCCGATTTGGCTGAACAATATAAGCAAGAATTGGACACCTATCTGCCCATTTTATATACGGAATAATCTCTCCTTCGGAGAATGATCTTAAAAATGCCTGCTATCGGAGCGAATATATGTTTCCGGGCAGGCATTTTACTATGCCCTTAAGCTCTAAGTCAAGCAGCTCCTGTGATAACCGTCCAAAACGTAATTGTGTGGATAGTAGCATCTTATCTAAATCACACCTTCCTTCTTTTTCCAATAAATCGGTTATGATCTTTTGAACGTCAGTCAGGTCGTAGAATAAACTCTGCTGTATCGTTGTAATGGGACATAACGCCTTATCCCAATTCATGTTAACGATAATATCTTCTGCTGAATGAACGGGAACGGCCTTTTGCCGTTTTATCAGCATATTGCATCCGGTAGAGTAGTGGTCGTTAACACGTCCCGGTATCGCGAAAACGTCTCGGTTATACCCTATAGCTATCTCTGCCGTAATCAGTGCCCCGCCTTTTTCAGCGGCTTCTATTACCAACACGGCATCGGAGAGACCGGCGATAATCCTGTTTCTTCTGGGGAAATTTTCACGGTCGGGATTAGTGGTGGAAATATATTCCGTCATCACAGCTCCATTGTCTTCAATTTTACGTGACAAATCATTATTGACGGCGGGGTATATTATTTTCAGCCCGTGACCTAATACGGCAAAAGTTGGAATGTTGTTCTGAATACACACGCGATGTGCTTCGGTGTCAATTCCATAGGCGAGTCCGCTTATGATGCCTACACCTGTTTCCTTCAAAGCGGGAATAATCCGGTTACACATAAACAGCCCATACTCCGTAGCATTTCTCGTCCCTACTATTGCCAGCACCTTTTCCATGTTCGGGATTTTATTACCACGGGAAAAGATAATCAGAGGACCGTCATTGCATCTTTTCAGCCTCTCCGGATAATCTTTGTCGAGAAAACTTATTGCCTTGAGCCCGTGACCTGAAATATAGTCCAATTCTTGCTCCGCAGTTTTTATGATGTTTTTGTCGTGTAGCGATTCCCCAATGCTCGTTTTCACTATTTGCGCTCGCCCGTTGCTTTTTCCACATTCCTCAAAGACCGCTTTAGCACTACCATAATATGTGATCAGCCGCTTCCCGTTTACCGGTCCGATATTCGGCGTGAGGCTAATAACTATGGTATAAAATAACTCCTCCATATAAATATATCTTTCTATATTAATCTCAAAAAGCATAAATTGTCCGAAAAAAAGATTACTTTTGTTTGCAAAATTTTTATTATGATTTTAGAATACATCAAATGGAATTTTAATCCTAAGGTTTTTCCGAATACCAATATACATGTTGTATGGTATGGCGTGTTGTTTGCATTAGGTATTTATTTGGCTTATCTTGTATTAGGCTACACATTTAAAAAAGAGAAGATGCCTGCTAAAGTACTCGACCAGACATCGTTATGGCTGATTGTCGCCTTAGTGATAGGAGCCCGTCTCGGACACTGTCTCTTTTATGAGCCTCAGTACTATCTCAGCAATCCGGTACGTATTTTAAAGATCTGGGAGGGAGGCCTCGCAAGTCACGGCGCAGCCATTACTCTTCCGATAGCAGTCGTACTCCTTGCAAGGAAATATAAATTCAAACCCTTATGGTATCTTGATCGACTGGTTATAGGCGTTGCCATTGCCGGCGCGTGCATAAGGCTGGGTAATTTCTGTAATTCGGAGATTTACGGTGTTGAAACCACTCTTCCCTGGGGTGTTATCTTTTTAAGAAACGGCGAAACAGTACCCAAACATCCGACGCAACTTTATGAAGCCCTATCTTGTATTATCACCTTTATTACATTATTAACCATTTATAATAAGCAAAAAGGGAAGACATCCAACGGATTTTTGTTCGGGCTGTTTTTGATAATGATTTTTCTCTTCCGCTTTTTCGTGGAATATATTAAAAATCCGCAGGTCGATTTTGAGCGAGGTATGTCGTTAGACATGGGACAACTTTTGTCGATACCGTTTATCTTGTTAGGTGTTTTCTTCCTTGTACGTGCAATAGTGATAAAGAAGAGGGCGAAAAAAGCGACCGCTGCGGCGGCGAAATAGAGTTATTTTCTATCTTTTGAATCTATAAGTATAGTAACGGGGCCGTCGTTAATCAAGCTCACTTTCATATCGGCGCCGAAGCAACCTGTTTGTATTTCTTTTCCGAGGGCGTTCTCAAGTATTTTGATGAAAGAGTCATATAAGGGTATGGCTGTTTCCGGGGGTGCGGCGTAAATATACGAGGGTCTGTTACCTTTTTTTGTGGAGGCCAGCAGGGTAAACTGACTGATGAGCAGTATGTCGCCGTTAACGTCTATTAGGGATTTATTCATTACTCCTTCTTCGTCGGGGAAGATACGTAGTTTGACAATTTTTCCTGCCATCCATTCCATATCAGAAGCAGTATCGGAAGATTCAAAGCCCACGAAGATCATAGTTCCCGTTTTGATTGCGCCCTTGGTGATATTGTTAATTGTAACGGCAGCTTCGCTGACTCTTTGGATAACAACTCTCATAATATTAATCGTTATAATCTGTTTCGTCGAAATATTCGTCGGTTAAAATCTTCAGATAATTCCCGTATCGTTCAGAAGACAGGCGTCCTTCGTTCACGGCCTTTTTCACTGCGCATCCGGGCTCGTTGGTATGAGTGCAGTTGTTAAACCGGCAGTCGCATTGTAACAATCTCATTTCCGGAAATCTCTCGGCAATTTCTTTTCTTTCGAAGCCTGTTAGCCCGAACTCCTTGATACCAGGGGTGTCTATGATATAACCGCCCATAGACAATTTGTGCATTGAGGCGTAAGTGGTAGTATGTTTTCCCTTTTCGTGAACGGCAGAGATATGTCCGGTTTTCAGGTTAAGTCCCGGTTCAATCAGGTCTATGAGTGCGGATTTGCCCACACCGGAATGTCCTGCAATAAGGGAGATTTTATCTTTAAGGAGGGATCTGATGTCGTCGATACCTGTATTATTGACAACAGAAGTTGCGATAACAGGATATCCGGCGGCGGTATAGATATCGATAAGTTCTTGTAAACGGGTATTATCTTCATCGTCGTAAAGGTCTGTTTTATTGAAAACTATGACTGTGGGGATGTGATAGGCTTCCGCTGTTACGAGAAATCTGTCGATAAAGCCCGAGGAGGTGCGAGGCATTTTAATGGTAGCGATAATAATACACCGGTCGATATTGGCGGCGATAATCTGTTCGACTTTAGAAAGTTTAGTAGCTTTTCTTATGATATAGTTTGTTCTCGGCTTAATATCGGTTATAACGCCTATATTATCGTTTTCCACCAATTCCAATGTAACATAATCGCCGACGGCTACGGGGTTAGTAGCTTTGCTGCCGGCAATTTTAAATTTCCCTTTCAGTTTGCACTCGACTATGTCGGTATCCGTTTCAACGGAGAACCAGCTTCCGGTAGATTTTATTACGAGTCCGTCCATAAAGGTTAAAAAGAGAAGGCGAGTCCCAGGTTAGGCATGATAGGAAGTTGGTTTATTCTATCGCCTGTAATTCTGTTTACGTAAAAGATGTTTTTACGGTTATACACGTTAGTAATTCCGAGAGAGAGGTCGAGTTTGATGTTTTTACCAATAAAGAAGGTTTTTTTAGCGTCTATATCGAGGCGATGATATTGAGGGAGTCGGCCTGCGTTCAGAACGTCATCGTAGATGAGTCCTATGTCGCCGTTCATAGTGGTATAATCGTCGAAGATATCGTCAAATTCGAGGGGTTCATAATAGCCTGCGGTGAGGGTAAAGGGGAATCCGCTACCGTAATTCCAGCGTGTGCTGAACTCCCAGTCTTGTTTGGTGCCGGCGGCATAAGTTATGAGGATATTAATATTATGTCTTCTGTCGAAGTGAGTGGAATAGGTTTGTTCTCCGTCGTATCTGTTTACGAAGCCGAGAGAATACACTGCCCACACATAGAGTCTGTTATAGTCGTATTTTGCCGAGAGGTCGAATCCTTTAGCGCTGCCTGTTTCAATAATAAAGTCTTTACGGAGGCTTTCCGGCTGGTCTGCGTTTGATTCCACGTCGTCATAGATTTTATTCTTGTTGATATTAATCAGTTGTGAGAAGTTTTTGTAATAGAATTCAGCGTTAAGGGTAAGGTGGTTAATAGGGTCGTATTCGACGCCGGCGACGATGTGTTGGCTTTTCTGCAGTTTACTTTCGACGAGTTTGCCGTCGAAATAAGCGGGCAAGGTACTCGGGCTTGCGACGAAACCGTAGAAGAGGTTAACCACATCTCTATCGGAGGTAGCGCTCAGCAAGTTTTGCGAATATAATCCTGCGGAGGCTTTAACTCTCCAGTTGTCGTTGATATTATATTTTACTGCCACTCTCGGTTCCGGAGAAAATTCAGCGAGGGAGACGTAGTAGCTTATTCTCATGCCGGGTTCTATTACCCAGTTGCCAGGGGTGAGGCGGCAGGTGAGATAAGCAGACAGTTCGGTAGAATAGTCTGCCTGGTTGATAGTATAGCCCACAGCGTTTTGGAAGTTATACACAGTATTTTGGCCTATCAGGTCGACACCGTATTTGATGAGGTTTTTGCCTAAAAAATACGACATGGCGATATTGATATTAAATCCGGCGATTTTACTTGCGCGGGGGAGGCTATCCTGGTCTTCCATGCTACTGTTATATTCCGAGTAGGCGAGGGTTCCTTCGAGCAGTGCAGGGGTTTTGCCGGGGATGATAACGAAGTTCATGCCGCCGCCGTAGGAGTTCCATGCATAGCTTGCTACCCCCTGATAATTGTCAACCTTATCGTTATAGTCGAAGCCGAAGAAGTTAAGTTTACTGCCGTTATCGAGACCCAGAGAAAGTTTTCCATAGAAATCCATAAAGGAGAAAGGCAGTCCGTTTTCAGCGTCGGTAGCGTAGGGATAAATATATTTGGAGCTATAGTTAAGGTAAGAGTTTTTTGCCGAGAGGACATAAGTGAGAGTAGTGGGGCTTGACTCTGTAGCTTTTTTCAGAGGTCCCTCAATCATGGCACTTGCGCCGAAGGTAGAGAGGGAAATTTTCCCCGAGGTTCTCATCTTATTACCGTCGCGGGTTCTAATATCCATGATGGAGGATATTCTGCCGCCGTATTCGGCGCCGAAGCCGCCGGAATAGACGTCTATGCTGCGAAGGATGTCAGTGTCGAAAACGGAGAACAGCCCTATGGAATGAAACGGGTTATATATCACCATTCCGTCCATGATGACCTTATTTTGTACCGGCGAGCCGCCTCTGATATACAGTTGACCGCCCTGGTCTCCGGTAAAGATAACACCCGGCAGCACCTGCAGATATTGCGCAAGGTCGGATTGTCCGCCGATGGTGGGGATCTTTTCTATCTGTTTAGGTGTCACGTTTTGTACAGCAGTTTTAACTTCCGACTGAAATGTCTGTTTTTCGGCTGAGATATTAACCGTTTCCAGCAGATAGGACGCTTCTTTAACGAACAACTTTAGGTTTTTGAAGTCGTCGGCTTTAACGGAGATGTCCATTGAGAGGGTGTCGTATCCTATGGCGGTGACTAAAAGTGTATAATTTCCTGCCGGCAAGTTGGAGATAACGAAATATCCGTTTAAGTCGGTGGCGGAGCCGTAAGTGGTATTCTTACAATAGACGTTAGTAAAGATAACAGGTTCACCGTCGGACTCGTTGTAGACGAATCCTCTTATTGTGGAACTTGGTATACTTTGGGCTGAGACTTCTCCGAGGAGCGCTGCCAGGAAAATTACGAATAAAAAATATCTTAAAATACGCATCACTTATAAAATCATAATATCTTGCAAATGTAAAAATAATATTTTACATAATAATCTGTTAAAAGCGGCTATTCATCGATAATATAAAAAAAAAGCGGAACAGAGCAGTTCCGCTTTTTTATATTATAGCACATCGCAGTTACTTAATAGCGATAGCTTCAACTTCAATCATAACTCCCATCGGGAGGTTAAGTCCGCCGAAAGCTGCACGAGCAGGACAATCGCCTGTGAAATATTGAGCGTAAACTTCGTTAAACGGCTTGAAATTACTTATATCGCTAAGTAAACAGGTACATTTAACGATATCGGTCATAGAATAACCGGCTTCTTTAATGATGGCAGAAATATTTTCCATAACCTGTTTTGTTTGGTCCTGGATGTTATTTGCTACTAAACCGGTAGCCGGATTTACAGGAATCTGGCCGGAAATATACAATATACCATTAGCTTCAACAGCTTGGCTATATGGACCAATAGCTTTGGGGGCGTTAGGCGTTGCGATAATTCTCTTCATAGTTTAGCTGGTATTAGTTCTTTTCCGAACCGTCGATAATCATTTTACCTTTATAATAAAGGTTGCCATCAACCCAATATGCTCTATGGTACTGATGAACTTCACCTGTGGTCGGGCAAATAGCCAACTGAGGTATTTCAGCATGATCATGTGATCTTCTTTTGTCTCTTCTTGCTGAAGACGATCTTCTTTTTGGATGTGCCATTTCTTATATACTTTAAATTGTTATTTTAATTTTTTCAATGCATCCCAACGGGGATCCATCTCTTTTTTTTCTTTCATTTTCTCCAAGAGCGCAATCTGCTCTTTGTTGCATCCGGATTCTCCATTTTCATCCACATGGTGGACTTTTCTAAAGGGGATGCCAACACAGACCATATCGTATATGAACTTGCTGATATCAATTTGGGTATCAGCCTTTGTTACAAACAATACATTTTCATCTGTCGGATCTCCTTCTGCCTGTTTTACAAAAAGCGTGTCGGAAACGTTAATAGGGATGATAAGAGGGTCTAAGCATCTGTCGCATATCGACTCTATTTCACCTGAAATATTTACTGAAAGAGTCATTAATGTCTCTTCTCTAAGTAAATTTACCTTAACGTCAAAGTCACACTTTGCCAGTTCGGAATTTCCATAAGCTTCAAAGAACGCGCCATCTATCTTATAATCAAAACTGTAACTCCCGTTTTCAAGTCCGCAAAATTTTATCAATAATTTATTATTCATCGCCATTTGTTACAATTTTGGGGGTGCAAAGATATAAAAAATTTTTATAAAAACAATTTTTTATTCAAAAGACTTTATAGATTTTTGAATTTTTGCTATTGCATCACGTAATTGTTCTTCAGTGATAACCAATGGAGGAGCGAAACGGATGATATGACGGTGCGTCGGTTTTGCCAACACGCCGTTTTCTGCCATCTTCAAACAAACATCCCATGCTTCTTTGCCGTTTCTCGGCTTGATGATGATAGCATTTAACAGGCCTTTACCGCGAACTAATTCGATCATATCCGCTTTGAAGTTTCTCATTTCTTCCTTGAAA
>JAQVPY010000001.1:0-28446 GCA_028701815.1 Bacteroidales bacterium
ACTCTCCCTGCAATTCTTACCGGACGGCACTTGTGAGGTCGGCGTTCATATCGCCGACGTATCATATTATGTACACCCCAAAACTTTAATGGACGACGAGGCTTACGACAGAGGCACCTCCGTATATCTCGTGGATAGAACTATCCCTATGCTGCCGGAAGCTCTCTCAAATGATATGTGCTCTCTGCAACCAAATGTGGACAGACTCTGCTTTTCCGCAGTGTTTGTTCTCGACGACAACGCTAAAGTGCTGAAACAGTGGTTCGGAAAAACTATCATCCACTCCGATAGAAGACTCAACTACGAAGAAGCTCAGGATATCATAGAAGGAAAAAAAGACGACCTGTCGAAAATTATTCTGAAACTCGACTCCCTCGCTAAAAAACTTCGCGAAGATAGATATAAAAAGGGTTCTATAGATTTCGGCTCAAAAGAAGTTAAATTTAAACTCGACGAAACAGGTAAACCTGTCGAGGTGATCTTTAAAGAATCTAAAGATTCTAATAAACTCATCGAAGATTTTATGCTTCTCGCCAACAGAAAAGTAGCCGAAAGAATACAGAAATTTAAAAAACACCCGCAAGACGAAACAAAACCCTTCGTCTATCGTATACACGACAAACCGAATGAATCTAAACTGATGCAATTCTCGGATTTTATCGGCAAAATGGGATATAAACTGAACCTCACCAACAAAAAGACCGTTTCGTCCTCCCTTAATAAACTTTTCGTGGACATAAAAGGTAAAGGAGAGGAAAATATGATTGAGACCATAGCTGTTAGAACTATGGCAAAAGCCATATATTCGACAAAAAATATCGGTCACTATGGCCTCGCTTTCGATTTTTATACACATTTCACATCGCCTATCCGACGTTATCCCGACTTGATGGTACACCGCCTTCTATTTGAATACCTTAATAACTCTAAGGCCACCGTCAACAAAGACGACCTGGAAGAAAAATGTATCCATTGTAGCGACATGGAGAAACGCGCTGCCGATGCGGAAAGAGATTCCACGAAGCTTAAACAGATGGAATTTATGGCCGACCAGGTGGGTAAGACTTTCTCGGGTCTTATCTCCGGCGTTTCCAAATGGGGCATCTTTGTAGAACTCGACATCTGTAAGGCTGAGGGTCTTATCCGTCTCGAGAACATGAAAGACGATTTCTATTACCTCGATGAAGAAAATTATCAGGTGATAGGTCACCAGAGCAACAAAGCATATAAGCTCGGCGACAAGATAAACGTGGTAATTCAAAACATAGACTTACAGAAAAAGCAGATGGATCTTGCAATTGCGGAATAACAGTTTGAATAAAAAGAAATTTTGATGAAAAAGAAAGATAGAACAGCCGAGTTGATTTTGGCAATATCATCAGGTATATTATTAGGTCTCTCCTGGCCAACATTTGGATTTATCCCCCTGATATTTGTCGCTTTCATCCCGTTGCTGTTTCTTGAGGGGATATTACAATGCAGGGCGAAGAAATTTTCATGGAAACTGATGAGATACTCCTTTATAACATTCTTGGTTTTTGGGGTCATCACAACAGGATGGGTGGCGAGGGTCTCCATTGCGGCCGGAATATCTACGGTGATACTCAACGCTACTGTCATGATGCTGTTTTTTCAGTTATATCACCTTATCAGGGTCTCCGTTTTCGAAAGTAGAGACCGGGGACAGTGGGTATTGATCCCCGTATGGATTGCATTTGAATTTCTTCATTATCATTGGGAGTTGAATTTTCCATGGTTAAATCTCGGAAATGCCTTTGCTGATTCCGTAAAGATAATACAGTGGTACGATATTACCGGCATATTAGGGGGTACCTTATGGATACTAATCTCCAATGTACTGTTGTATAAGATTGCAAGAAAGGTTATCAAGAAAGATCCTTTTAAGCATATCCTCGCCGGCTGTATCGCCACTCTTCTTGTCATCATTGTTCCTATCGTCATCTCGCTTATAAAATATTATTCATACGAAGAGCAGTCGGATCCCGTTACCGTTGTTGTCTATCAGCCGAACAACGACCCGTTCGGAGAGCAGTATTCTCTTTCCACTAACCAGATTATCGACAGCATGTTTTTCAGAACGGAGCCGCTTCTCGGTCCCGATGTGGATTTCATTCTCGGTCCCGAGTCTGCTCTGCAAGACCACACATGGGAACATGAGCTTGACAATGCATTGTATATAGGCAGGATACGCAAAGGTCTCGAGGCAAAAGCTCCCAATGCGGCAGTGGTCATAGGATCTTCCACCTATAAGCTCTATGCTCAGGGCGAGCCCCTGGAACCTACGGCACGACAATACGGAAAGAGAGATTTGTATTATGATGCCTATAACACGGAACTGTACATCGACACAACCCGTATTTTACAGAAGCATCATAAATCGAGACTGACTCCCGGAGTAGAGCGTATGCCCTACATTAAATACCTTCCATTTATTGAAAATTTTGCCATGGATCTCGGAGGTACTGTCGGTTCTCTCGGTGTCGACAAAGAGCAAAAGCCTTTTGTGAGTTCGAATTATAAATTCAAGCCTGCACCGCTTATCTGCTATGAGTCTATCTTTGGAGAATATGCCACCAAATTTATACGCAACGGGGCAAACGTCATTTTTATTTCCACCAACGACGGGTGGTGGGGCAACACACAAGGATACAAACAGCACTGCGCCTACGCTTCACTTCTCGCCATAGAAACACGAAGAGACATTGCCCGCTCTGCAAATACAGGCACCTCCTGCACCATCAATCAACGCGGCGACATATCAAATGCTACGGGATACTGGACTCCGGCGGCATTTAAAGCAACTATCAACTTATGCGATAAAACGACCACGTATGTAAAATATGGCGACTATATTGCCCATGTAGCCCTGATTTTGCTTATGGTTTTAACGATGATAACCATCATCAACAACATCACCATTAGGAGTATTAAAATGGGGGATAAAAGGTGGTAGAGATACTTTATCTCCAGAATTTGCCGGTGATATCCGACACGTGTAATCCGTTATCTATAGCATAAAGTCTCTGATTTGTAGTCTTCGACTTTAACCCGCCACGGGATTCATCATATCTGCCTAACTTTATAAAGTTATAATTGCGCATAGATTCCTCCGACGGCAACTCGGGACGTCCCGAATACCAGCCCACCTTTATAGACGGATTACTTTTATGGACGTATGAAGCCAATTTGTCGATCTCTTTGGGACAGGCGTCACCTCCCATAAAACAGAAACAGGTGATGGCGGAGCCGTACTTGCACAACAAATTGTCAATAACATTCTCCGACAACTCCTCACCTATCTCCTTCTGCAGATGAGGGCTGTGGCACCCTATACAATGGTTGGGACAACCCGTGATGTTTACGGCAAGTGTCACCTCATCAGGAATCTCCTGAAACACAATGTCATAATTATAATACCTCAGCATTCTCTTTCTGTTTTTCGCTTTCTAAATGTCCATAATAACGCTTCGAAGCCTCTATCTGACGCGCCGCCGAAAAATTACTTATGCGTTTCATATAACCTATGATACGAGTAAGATAATCCACATTATCGCTGTGACAAACAGGGCATTCTTTTAAATATCTCTTGTCAATATGTCCGCACTTATTACAGATAGTATTTGGAATATTAAAAGTAAAATAATTACATCCCTCTTTAGCTGCGATACGCATTAGCTGCCTATACTGTGCCTTTGACAGATGTTCTTCTAAATTTAAGTGCAACGCCGAACCTCCGGTAAGATGTTCGATATATTTTTTGCCGTGAAGTTTAAATTTGTCGACGACATTTAATGAATCGTCTTCTACAACATAAAAATAGCTGTTATAGCAGTCGCGGGGAACAATATACCCGTCCTCCTTATCCCATTTTGCGTGTTTTACGCCAACGTTCTCTGCGGGGATCATTTCGCAGTTAAACATAACTTCTTTTGTACGGTATTTCTTATTGTAACGCTCAACTAATCCGAGGACTTGCTGAACAAACTCTGTATATTGGGGGTTGTCGTTTATCTTCAGATTCAGATATTCGGCTGCTTCCACCAAACCATTGACACCAATTGTCAAATATTGACGTGACATATTGATATATCCGGCATCGAATAAAGGCAGCATCCCTTTGAGTTGTAGCATTTTGAGATTTTCGTTATAGCCAAGTTGGACTTTATGTACAAGGTCGACAACTTCTTCGAGGAATTTCATATAATGGACACCGTTTTTAGATGCATACTGAACACATCTGTTCAGATTTATTGTCAGCACGCTCTTCGAACCGGTAGACACTCCGCCGGCGCCGAGGGTATAACTAAAGCCGTTATCTTGAATTTCATTTCTCAGGCGGCAGCAGCTACTCAAAGAATCCGCGCTGTCACTCATATATGTAAAGAAAGAGTGTCCTTCAGCATACATTTCAGCAGTAAAATCGCCCCATTCTTCATCTTTAACCTCTCCATTATCGGTAAGGAGAGCCATGGTCTCTACGGGGAAAGTGATAACAGCTTTTGTACGTTCTTTATTAAACCATTTCATAAATCTCTTCTGGAGCCATGAGAGAGATTCCCAGTCGGGTTTGCTTCCGTCCGGAAATACGAATTCCCCGAAGATACTCTGGAAATAATATTTATCATAATACGAAATATTCCAGAATACCGCCTGGAAATTTCTTGCCCCCGTAGGCTGATTGATAGAATATACTATCTGCTCGAAACAGTCGGTGATAACTTTATCTATAGAACGTCTCTTCTTCGACAGGTCGACAACTTTATCCGGCTCCTTCCAATAATCTCCACCATATTCGAGCCCAATAAAATAATTCATATACATCAGAAACTCCGGGGTGGCACAAGCGCCACTGAGCATGCTGGAGACAATAAAAACAAGATTTACAAAACCACCGCAGAAGGATTTTAAATTCGTCGGCTTCGTGGAATTTCCGCCTATTGATGCAGTACCGTTGAGCAGCCACGGATACATCGTAACACTCGCACAATAATTTGCGAGACTTGTTTCATCGTTTTTGTAGATGAAATGGTTGTTAAGCATGCGTAAATACTTGTCAGACAACTCCTTGCCAAACATCTCTTTCAATCTGTCGGTCAACAGTCGCCTGTTTAAACGGATAAAACTCTGTTTCGGCAATTCACCTATCAAAGTTGCGATATTTTTTCTGTCGACGTTGGCATTAGCATCATACTTGCTGCCTGTTGCAGGATTTTCAGCATTACAGTAGTCGACAAGAAATTTCATGCGGTCTCTGATCTCTCTGTCCTCAAGATGGCTCTGCCTGTATAGCATATACGCCTTCGCCGCGGCAAAATAACGCTCTGCCATCAGGGCAACCTCTACCTGATTTTGAATTTCTTCAACACTCATACCGTTGGAAACATGAAGACGACTTAATATCATTGTCATGTCTTCATCGGTGGCAAAATCACCTACTGAAAGAAATGCCTTCTTTATGGCATTTTTAATCTTGTCTATTGAAAAAGCTACGGTCTTACCGTCTCTTTTAATAATACTTATCTCTGCACTGCTCATTTTTGAATACGTTGTTTATTATCGTAACAAAATTAAATCTAAATCATTTATCTGAACAATTTTTAAATCTAAAATATTAACATCATTATTAACATTTTTTAACGAGCTATTAATCAGCGGAATACGGAGGGGCGCACTTTATTTGCTTTTCTTATCCAGCCAGTTAAAGAATTGGAAAGAGTAAGCCCATTCTATATAATCAATTGATCCGAAATGGACTTTCATCATCACTCCGAGAGAATGATTTTTATTTTCCCCGAGCATATATTTTACGCCTACGCGTTCATAAACGGGGATAAAAAAATCGAAAGATTTATATATGTAAGTTGCAAAAGCGATATGAAGGACGAGTCTGTTATATACGACATCGAAATTTGCATAGACGGCGCTATTAAGAGCGCGCCAATAATCATTTCTTTGTTCTTCTGGAATCATCATCAGGAGTTCGGTACTGTACATCAGGTCGAAGCCGGCGCCATAGCGAAATTTCTGATTAAATTGTCTCGCATAGCCTATTTGAAAGGTATTGGCATAATGCAGTTTAGTCTCACCGCCTCTATGAGATTCGAGTATTCCGGGGGCTTCCGTAAAGTAGAGGCTGTTTTTGGGATAGAACTGCAGTGTATCTAAAATATCGGCAGGCTGTTTTCGCCCATTAAGGTGATATCTCACCCCCAGCTGTCCCGACAGGGCATTGACGCCGCGATTAGGCAGGGCGACAGCTCCATTGGAGGAATGCGAGATAACGGCGCTTAGGAGAAGATCTAAATGTGGGGTCATCTTATAAAAAGCGCCTATTTCAAGGTTGATATGACAATTGAGGGTTGTACCAATATATACATTATACGGATTAAGTTTTTCGTCATATTTTTTTGTCCACAGCGACAGTCCGCCGCCGACTTTATAATTGAGTCCGAAGTATTTATTTTCATAAATTCGACCGTTAAAATACCCATACAGAGCGACCCTGCTACCTAAAATATTAAACGCCGACTTAGCATATTTCAGCCCTATCCCGTAATCGGGACAATTGAAAGCTCTCTCCCACGGATGTTCTCCCGTAGTTTGTTTGCCGAAGCAGAAGTTGGCGCCATAAAAACCCGACAGCCAAAGCAAAGAATCTTCGGCTTCCGTAGGTATAGTTGTCCCCCAGGAAACGGAGGGTTCGATATAATAATCTTTTTCTTTGAAAGAATTTTGGGAGAAGGCTGCAAAAAAGGAAAACAGCAATACGGATATTATAAGGTATTTAATATTCATCAGCATTGTGGAGTATTATGTTTATCAGCATCTCTTTATCTACTATATAATTCATTCCCTGGAGGTTACCGCAGAGCAGATGGGTTCCTGTAGTATCCATCACAAAGCAATCAGGATGAAATATTGCTATTGCAGTAAGGAGGTCATAAGGGTTTGAGACTGTCGGCGGGTTAGCAATGGCTTCTTCTATTGAGATCGAATCGGGTATATCATACACGTGTCGGAATGTGTCTTCATTATTTTTCGCAAAAGAGGTCAAACTATATATGGCAGCATCTTTAACATATTGTCCCATCGTCCCATAAGTTATTGCGAAATCATCCATTTCGGGGACGGTGAGTGCTATTTGGTAGGCTGCATATTTCCCTATGAGCACAAAGGGCACATACTGTTGCAATGAGAAGAGGGTTTCAGCGGCAGCGGTATCTTTTCTCAAATTATAGGAGGAATAATCGGGGAGCAGTTCTTGTGTTTTAGAGACGATAGCAGTACCTTGTATAAATATCCGTTTCAATTTTTTTGCCTTGGAAATATCAGGTGCGAAGCAGTCGCTTATAGCAGTTGGAGGGGCGAGGACAGCGAGGACGAGTTCACCCTGATAAGCCTCAAAGACGGAGTCGATATCTCTGCAAGATGACAGTATGGGAATCCGGACATTACATTTATTCATAAAATCATGCAATGCCATAATCACGGAGTCTGTATTATCGGGGTCACTCGGCACCACTCCAATAAGTTTGCAGTTTTTCTGATGCAGCAGCCACGTGACAGCTTCGGCGTCATCGACGTCATATCCGAAATCGGTAATTACAAGAACAGGTACGGTTGTATCTGATCCTGTGCAGCAGCACAGAAGGATAGATAGGAGTATTAGCGCCAATAACTGCAGAAATGTTTTTCTCATCATTGTTGTACTGTCTCGGATTCAACTCTCGACTTACTTTTATTGACTATATACACGCCGCTAAAAATAAGTAATGTTGCTGCAGCCTTATCCCATCCGAAGGAGTTCATTCCCATGGACACGGAGATAATTGTAGCGACGACGGGTTGAGTATATTGATACATACTAACGAGGGTCGGGCGCAATCGTTTCTGACCGAAGGGGAGCAGCAAATACGCCACAAAGGTAGCAAATATTAAGACAAAAAGAAATGCCGTTACAGTCATGGTGTCGAAGGCCTCTATTTTTACGGCGAGGACATCCTTATACCAGAAGGGTGTGCACATTACAGCTGCAAAAGTAAACAGCCATTTCATAAGGGTAAGAGGGGAATACTTTTTTATCACGCGCATAAAAGCCGTAAAATAAATTGCGTAAGCTATGCCGCTAAGGATGATAATGATATTACCGAGTGTCGGATTTTTAGCGGCGACGGAGGGGTGGGTATCTCTGAGGATAAGCAATACGGCACCGCTGCATGCCACGGCGACGCCGAAGGCTTTTTTAAACGTAATAGGTTCTTTGAGGATGGCGGCGGCGATAAACATAGTAGTAATAGGTACGAGGCTATTGAGCAGCAAGGCATCTACCGGGGTTGTCATAGAAAGTCCCAGGACGAAACCGCCCTGATTCAGGGTGATGCCGAAAACCGATGCCAGCACGAGCACGAGCATATCTTTCTTCTCAACTTTCTCGCGTGGCACGAACAGAGATGCCACCCAAAAGACAGCGGTAGCACAAATCATACGTATCAACGACAGCGCGAAGGGGTTCATAGCCTCTTTTAAGACGACTTTCACAGCAGGGGCGTTTATTCCGAATATCAAACTCGTAAAGAACACCGCTAAATGACCTTTTAATATCTCTTTATTTTTAACCATTCGTCTACTATCGGATAGAAAAAAGCGGCGTTTTTTAGAAACGCCGCTTTTCTTATTTCAACCTATGGCCTGAAAAAATTAGTTGCCTTTTTTCAGAACATCTAAAGCACCTTGTGCTTTCTTAATTTCGGTTTCCTTATTGGAGATCTTTTTGTCGACTTCTTCAATCTGCTTTTGCAATTTTTCCTTATCGGTAGTCATAGAGTTTTGTTCTTCAATAAGTTTTTGAACTACTGCTTCCTGAGCAGCTATCTTCACGCTTAAATCGTGAGAGATGATATAATTTGAAAATTCGGTCAGGAAATTTCTAATATTGACATAAACTTCAGGGTCGCTTTCAGCTGTAACCGCGTTGAGGTTACCTTTTGTTACGGCGAACTGCAGGACTGTTTTCTTTGCTTTCTTAGGTCCTTCCTGGGCAACTTTTGCATAAACGTCGTAGTTATCGGGGCCGAAGGCTGCAACTTTCTGATTGATAAAAGTTTTAAAGCCGCTTTCCTTAGAAGATTTCAGAGCCATTTCTTTCTCGAATTTCTGAATAACAGCGGATTCAACTGTTTTAGTGTCTATTGTTCCTACGGTAACGGAGAAACCTCTGACATCGGTTTTATTGATAGACAGTGTTGTTTCCTGAACATCTTGTGCAATAGCTGAAAAAGAGACAGCCACAAGCAACATAAATACAAAATTAATTTTTTTCATAGTCATTTATATTTTTGATTATTATTTTCGCACATAATGAGGGACGACTTCGGGTATCACCATAGATATTTCCACGAGTCCGTGCACCCGGCCGTTCTCAAACCAAGCAGTTTGATAGATCATCTTTTTCACACCGTTTTTTTCGATAGTATAGGCATTAGAGCCGCCTGTCTCCATAAGTTCCACGATCTTTTTCCATGCGTGTTCCGGGTGGCAATCGCGCAGATTTTTTCCTATCAGCGACTCTCCGTTTTTCTCGAATGTCGCCTTAGATTTATCATTCATATAGATGATAGCACCGTCTTTATCACAAACCGTTATTGCACAGTTAGTTTCATCCGTCCAATTCATCTTTAGCATTTTTTATAATTCGGTGGCAAAGGTACATTTTTTTCATTACCTTTGCAAATCATTATAAAGATAAAGATATAATATGAATTTATTTAGATACTTTTTCTGCGCTGCTTTTGTATTATTATTTTCATTTGGCGGTTTTTCACAAACGAGGTTAAAGGAGATGCAGAAGAAATATGAAATGGCATATTACAGTGAAGACTCGTCATGCTTTTTTGTCAGGACGATAAAAGGCAAAGTAGGGATATGTGACACCACTGGAAAAGAGATCATAGAGCCCACGTTATACGACTATGTGATCAGGCCTTCCGGAGGAGACAATTATTATAAGGTCAGGTTAAACGGAAAAGAAGGCATCTGTGACAGCACGGGAAAGGTTATCATAGCTCCCGACAGATATGACAGGGTTTCAAAAGCGACAGTAACCGACTATTACTATTACTCCGTAGTTTCCGAAGGGAAGACGGGCTTATGTTCGGCTGCGGGGGTAGAAATACTGCCGTGTGTCTTCAGCAAAATAGTTGCCGCGGCCAACAAAAGCGGTTATTATGTATACAATGAAGAGGGCGCTATGGGTTTTACCGACTATAACGGGAACATTATTGTTCCGTGCAGGTACAACAATGTAAAATTTTACACCAACTATTTCAGTATCAGAAACGATTTCAGAAACGGGGTCTGTAATTTATCCGGAACAGAGATTATTCCGTGTCAGTACGACAAGATATATTACCGCACTGATTATTATATTATTGAGAATGAAGGTAAGAAGGGTGTCTGCGATTTACAGGGCAGGATCATATTCCCGTGCAAATACGATGATGTATCATTCAGAACAGATCATTATCTGGTAAAGATTGGTTCCAAGTCGGGGATATGCAATCTTTCCGGGGAGGAGATAATCCCATGCAAATACGACGGGATCAATAGATTAGCGGAGATTTCTGTAACGAAAAATGACACCATCAACAGTTGGTACGACTTTTCGGGACATCCCGTTGAGGCCCCAAAGATAAAGCCACCGATGGCGCAATAGAAATAATACTTAAATAAAAAGATATGATTACAAAATTAGATCAAATGTTCGAAGTCCTTAAATCTCGTCCGGCGAAGAGGTTAATAGGCGCGTATGCATGTGACAGTCATACGATTGATGCAATTTACACTGCAGTAAAATTAGGGATAGTAGAAGCCACGCTTGTAGGAAATGCAAAGCTCATAGAAGAGACTTGTAAAAAAGACGGTATCGACATGTCGCTATTTAACATTGTAAATGAAGAAGTTGACACAAAGGCGGCAGCTAAAGCCGTAAGCATGATAAATGAAGGGCAGGGCAATCTTTTGATGAAAGGATTATTAAGTACCGACAAGTACATGCGTGCCATACTGAACAAAGAGAACGGATTAGTTCCTCCCAAAGCTGTATTGAGCCATGTTACTGTAATAGAGAATCCTTCATATCACAAGTTGCTTATAGTAGGAGATGTGGCAATCATTCCGGCGCCGGACTTTGATCAAAAGGTAGCCATAACAAAATATCTGATAAATACAGCTCATGCTCTCGGCATTGAAAGGCCGAAAGTAGCCATAATAGCAGCCACGGAGCAGGTATTACCCAAGATGCAGGCTTGTGTTGATGCAGCCATAATAGCCAAGATGGGCGACAGGGGGCAGATCCCGGGTGCTTTAATTGACGGTCCGTTATCTTTTGACTTGGCGACTGATGAAGAGAGTGTTCAAATAAAAGGGTTAAAGAGTACTGTTGCAGGTGATGCCGACTGTCTTGTATTTCCGAATATTGAAACGGGCAATGTCTTCTATAAGACCAACACAAAATTATGCAAGGCCGAATTAGGTGCTTTCGTTACAGGTGCTAAATGTCCTTGTGTACTTTCTTCCCGAGGCGACTCCGTAAAAACAAAAACTTATTCCATAGCTCTTGCAGCACTTATGGCAAAATAAAAAGCATTAGAGATGTACAGAATATTAGCTATCAACCCCGGCTCGACATCTACCAAGATTGCCGTATACGAAGATGAAAAAGAAGTATTTATCAAAACGCTCCGACATTCTTCGGAAGAAATATCCAAATTTGATAAAGTCACCGACCAGTTCGGCTTCAGAAAGAAGATAATAATTGACGAGTTAACAAACGCGAATATAGACATTTACACCATCAACATGGTAGTAGGGCGCGGTGGCTTGGTAAAGCCCATTCCGAGCGGTGTATATGAAGTCAATGAAGAATTAAAGCGCGACCTCGCGGAATGTCGTTTAGGCGAGCATGCCAGCAATCTCGGCGGTTTGATAGCCGACGATATCGCGAAAGACATCAACAGTCATTTAAAAACCGACAACGTTAAAGCCGTTATCGTCGACCCTGTTGTTGTAGACGAGATGCAGGACGTAGCAAGAGTTTCGGGACATCCCTTATTTCATAGGATTTCCATCTTCCACGCCTTGAATCAAAAAGCTATCGGGAGGGCTCATGCAGCCAAACTCGGCAGGAAATACGATGATCTTAATTTGATCATCGTCCACCTTGGGGGCGGCATTTCTGTCGGCGCACACTGTCATGGCAAAGTAATCGATGTCAATAATGCTTTGGACGGCGACGGTCCTTTTTCGCCCGAGCGTTCGGGTTCACTGCCTACCGGACAGTTGGCTAAATTATGCTTCAGCGGAGACTATTCTTATAAAGACATTAAGGGTATCATAAAAGGCAACGGGGGATTGGTAGGGCATTTAGGGACCAACAGCGCATTAGAGGTTGAAAACAGAGCAAAATCCGGCGACAAGCAGGCTCAACTTATCCAGAATGCCATGGCTTATCAGATAGCTAAGTCCATCGGCGAAATGGCAGTAGTGCTCAAGGGTAAGGTCGACGGCATCCTGATCACAGGTGGAATCGCCTATAACAAGGATCTCGTGGATTATATCGCCTCCATGGTAGAGTTTATCGCACCGGTAACTTCCTACCCTGGCGAAGATGAAATGGGTGCCCTCGCAAAAAATGCTCTCATGGTTTTTCGCGGCGAGTTGCAAATTAAGAAATATTAATACATTTTCGTTGAAAAATCGGAAAAAAATAACAATCTTTGCAAGTTAATAATAAATTTTTTAAGTTTGAGTTCTTCCAACAGACATAGAATACCGGTGTTCATATTTCTACTGGTTTCAGCAGTAATGGTTCAGTCGCAGACCGTTTTCTCGCCTTATTCCAACTATGGCATAGGAAATATATCTACGACAAAAAACGCCACCTTACGAGCTATGGGGAACAGCGGTTACGGTTTTAGAGACCACACTGTTATCAACTCCACCAATCCTGCTTCGTACACTGAATTTGACACTTTATCCTTTGTTTTTGAAGGAGGTGCAGAGTTTAACTCCTTAAAGCTGAGTTCTTCTACCGGCTCTGAGACAGGCTATTATACCGGGTTAGGATACCTTCAATTTGGATTTCCAATATGGAAGTACATCAAGGCAAGCGTAGGGATAACCCCCATGTCAAATGTCGGATATAATGTTATAACACAAGTCTCCGATGAAATCACCGGAAACAAGGAGTTCAGATATCAGGCGCAGGGTGGAATTAACGATTTTTACGGGGGCATTGCTTTTCAGGTATGGAATTTTTCCATCGGGGCTAACGCCTCATATCTCTTCGGCACCATCGACAAAGCGCAGGTTTTAGCTTATCCCGACTCCAGCAATTTCTTAAGCATAAAATTGCTGGACAAGTCTATGGTTTCTGCTTTCTCCGTAAACACAGGACTCCAATACTATCAGAAAATTGCCGACAAAATGTTTCTATGTGTCGGCGTCACCTATCGTCCGAAGATGAATCTTAACACGTCCACCGAATATATATCTTACACATTTACAGAGAGCTCGTCGGGCACTGAGACGATAAAAGACACCATCTCCATAGCGTCAGCCGACAAAGCACCTATCGTGCTCCCACAGAAAATCGGAGCCGGCGTCATGTTAAAAAAGTTGAACAGATATAAGATCCAGGCAAATTTCGACTGGACGGAATGGAGCGAATATTCAACAGCCATCTATCCCAAAGGGACTATGGCTAACGCATATAATGCTTCCCTCGGATTCGAATATTCGCCGAGAACCGCCTCCGTGTCAAGTTACTGGAAATGGGTTAAATACAGGCTCGGGGCTTATTATGGACAAACAGGAATTGTAATTGATGATGTCAACATCAACCAGTTTGGCATGACTTTTGGACTAAGCCTCCCGATTACGCGTTCACTCTCTTCGATAAACGTTACCATGGATATTGGAAACAGGGGTACCGTTTCAAACGATTTGATACAGGAGACGTGTTTTAATATTACTGTCGGATTCTCATTATACGACAACTGGTTTTATAGAATAAAATATAGATAAGATAAGATAAAATGAAAGTGATGAAAAGAAAATTAAGTATTTTTGTATTATTGGTAGTATTATCTCCGATGGTCTCATTCGCTCAGATTGCAGATGAAATCAAGAATTTACCCAAATATGGAGAGGATAGCGTTACATGTATCACCAATCTGTCATTGTACAGAGAATCGTACAAACAATGGAAGTCCTCTAAATATAAAACTGGAGAATTTGATCACTCCTATCAATACTGGAAATGGGTCTATGATAATTGTCCTAAGGCATCATTAAATGTATATGTCGACGGGACCATGATTATGAACGACAAGATTACATCGGCAAAAGACGATGCCACCAAAGAAGCATACGTAGATTCCCTTTTAATGGTTTATGATCAGCGTATAATATATTTCGGTGATAAAGGCAATGTCCTCGGAAGAAAAGGTCTCGACCTCTTAAGATACAGGCCCAATAACACCCGTGAAGTATTCGACCTGCTGTCACAGTCGGTAGACTTAGAAAAGGATAAGACAAAAGACGGCGTCATAGATGCTCTTTTCAGAGCCGCCATTCAACTTTACAAAGATGAAAAAGCCGACAAGTCCATTATCCTTGAAACCTACGATAAGGTGATGACCATTATTGACAACAACATCAGTTCCAACTGCAAGGAAAAAGAGAAATACGTCAACGTTAAAGGCAGCGTGGAATCAGCTTTCGAACCGTATGCAAGTTGCGAGGACCTCATCCCCCTCTACGAAAAGAAATTTGCCGAAAATTCCGAAGACATTGAACTCCTCCAGAAGATTGCCTACATGCTCGATAAAAAGGGCTGTACTTCTTCAGAGTTGTTCGAGAAAGTCTCTAAAAAATATCATGAGTTGAACCCTTCTCCGGAATCGGCATTAATGCTGGGCAAGATGATGTTCAAGAAAGAAGACTATAATTCTGCCATCAGATATCTTAATGAAGCCACCAAAATCGCTGATCCTGAAAGGTTATATAACACTTACTATCTGTTAGCAGCCTCATACAGGTTTATCGACAACTTTCCAAAAGCCCGCGACTTGGCTTATGAGGCAGCAAAAGTTCAGCCCACAAGCGGTGAACCTTATATCTTTATAGGGCAACTCTACGGACAGAGCAGTCAACTTTGCGGAGGCAGCAACCTCGTTGAAAAGAACTGTATTTACTGGGCGGCTGTTGACATGTTTATGCAAGCTAAACGAATAGACCCGTCAGTCACAGAAGAAGCGAATAAAAACATCAACATTTACTCTCAGTACTTCCCGACTATGGAGTCTATCTTTTTCAGCGACTTGAATGAAGGCGACGATTATACCGTAGGATGCTGGATTAACCGCACTACTAAAATCAGAGCAGCAAAAGAATAATATTAATTAACTCGAAATATTAATGAACAGTTACCAAAAGCGCAGATGGTCCATCTATCTGCGCTTTCATGTTGTATTGATTCTGCTACTTTGTCTGTTCTACGGCTGTGTCGATCAGACAGATATCGACAAGGCACATAAATATAATGAGTCGAGAGACACTTTGCCCGCCGAAATCATCTATAATTTTCACATGAACTACAGCGAAAACGGCATTATCAAAATCGACATCACAGGTCGCGAAGTAATAAACAGGGCTCACAAAAAAGAAATGGAGTTTCCTCAAGGCTTCGAAGCGGTTTTTTATAACGCCGACATGTCGATAAAAAGTCGCCTCAGCGCCGGCTACGGCATCAACTATGAAGAGAAGAAAGTGATGATGGCCACGAAAAATGTCGAAATCATAAATTATGAATCCAATGAGAAGTTAAACACTGAAGAGCTTACATGGGACCAGAATACCGCAAAGATTTTTACCGACAGGTTTGTGAAGATAACTACCGAGACCGATGTAATCTATGGGGATGGCGGGTTTGAATCCGATGAGACCTTCGAAAACTGGATAATTAAAAAGCCTACAGGCAATTTTGTAGTAGAAGAAGAATAATATGAAACATCTATTTAATATTTTTATCGTTTCACTTGTGATATTGTCGGGATGCGGCCAAAAGCCGAAAGCACCCGTTAAAGATCCTATTCCACAAAAACAGATTATAACATATAACTTTGATAGCGACTCCGCATTCTTTTTTGTTAAAGAACAGACTCTCTTCGGTCCGCGTGTTCCGGGGAGTAAGGCTCATGCCGAGTGTGCCAGATATCTGTATAAGACGCTGTCGCGTTTTACCGATGCAACAGTTATACAAACCTATAAATCACGTGTCTTCGACGGCACCGTCTTTGAAGGAAAAAATATCATCGGCTCAATTAACCCAAACGCGCAAAAAAGGATTTTGCTCTGTGCTCACTGGGACTCACGTCCTTATGCAGACCACGACCCCGATCCGGAAAACTTCAACACCCCTATCGACGGAGCTAACGATGGGGCCAGCGGCGTAGGCGTACTCCTCGAAGTCGCCAGGAACCTCAGCCTTCAAAAGCCTGAAATAGGCGTCGATATCATATTCTTCGATCTGGAAGACTACGGCCCTCCTGAAAAATTGAAAAAGGAAAACTCCGACGAGATGTGGGGACTCGGCTCACAATACTGGTCGAAAAACCCTCATAAAACAGGCTATAGCGCCTATTATGGAGTCCTCCTCGATATGGTCGGCGGCACTAACCCACAATTTTATCAGGAACAGCTCTCCACATACTTTGCTCCGAGAATAGTAAACAAAATATGGAAAGTCGCCAAAAACCTCGGCTACGAAGATACTTTTATTTCAGAACAGGGAATCATTGTCAATGATGACCACCTATATATAAACCAATATGCGAATATCCCGACAATAGATATTATTCACCAGAATCCTACCGATGCAGAGAGGCCTTTTTATAAGCACTGGCATACCGTTAACGACAATATAGACAATATTGACGCCGAATCTTTGAACATTGTAGGCACCGTCATTCTTGCTGTCATCGCGGAAGAATAATAAATTTTGTATATTTGCATGTTTAAACTCATTAATAATGAAAACAATTTCCGTGTTAGACAAAAGTTTTGAGGAATATATTTCACATAGAGACATCATTAACCGTATCAAAGAAATAGCCGAAAACATCAACACACATTTTGAAGGTAAAGACCCCCTGTTTCTGGGCGTTCTTAACGGCTCTTTCATCTTTGCTGCAGAATTATATCAGCGCATAGAGGTGCCTTCGAACATGTCTTTCGTGAAAGTGTCAAGCTATTCCGGCACTAAGTCAACCGAACATATCAAACAACTTATCGGCTTTGATATTCCGGTAAAAGATAGAAATATCATAATAGTAGAGGACATCATAGACTCCGGTCTCACTATGACTCACGTTCTCGAACAGTTGTCGGATATGGGCGTAAAATCCGTTGCTATCGCGACGCTTCTTTTTAAGCCGAATTCTTTTAGGGGAAGCTACAAGGTTGACTATAAGGGTTTTGATATCCCCAATGATTTCATTGTCGGTTTTGGCCTCGACTACGACGGATATGGAAGAAATTATGACTGCATTTATAAAATTAAACAATAGATTATGATAGCAATAGCAATTTCAGGAGCTCCGGGTGCGGGTAAAGGGACCCAGTCGGAGCTGTTAGTAGATAAATACGATTTTGCATACATCTCTACAGGTGCCGCACTACGTAAAGAAATGGCGGATGGGACGGAAATAGGCAAAAAAATTAAGTCTATTATGGATAACGGCGAACTCGTATCCGACGATATCGTCGGAGAGATAATCGTCAACGTCGTCAGAAAAGCCGAAGAAGCCGGAAAGAAAGGTATTCTTTTCGACGGTTTCCCGCGTACGATAAAACAAGCCGAGATGCTTGACGAGCTTTTGAATAAAGAAGGTATCGATTTTGACGGCATGATTGGTCTTGAAGTCGGAGAAGACATACTCATGGCGCGCATTCTTAACAGGGCAAAGACCTCCGGACGCAGCGACGACAACGAGGAGTCGGTCAGACATCGCCTCGATGCCTATCATGAAAAAACAGCCCCTATCTTCGACTATTATAAAAAAGATAATAGATATTTCGGAGTAAATGGAGAAGGAGAAGTCATCAATATTAATAAGGACATCTGCGCCATTATTGACACATTCAAAATATAATTAACACACAAAAAGTATGCCTAATTCAAATTTCGTTGATTACGTAAAAATCTTTTGCAAGTCAGGAGACGGCGGAAGTGGCTCCGTGCATTTCATAAGGACGAGCAAGACCCCTCGCGGCGGTCCCGACGGTGGCACCGGCGGTAGAGGGGGACATGTAATAATGAGGGCAAATCCTCAAAAATGGACCCTGCTGCACCTTAAATATACTAAACATGTAATGGCGGAAAACGGTCAAAACGGTGGTGCAAATTTGTGCACCGGCAGAATGGGAAAAGACATGTACCTCGACGTCCCCCTGGGAACAGTGGCTAAGGATGCTGAAACAGGCGAAGTCCTCGGTGAAGTTACTGAAGTTGGCGACGAACTGATAATCAAAAAAGGCGGTCGTGGCGGCCTCGGTAATGAACATTTTAAGACAGCAACATTCCAGGCTCCGAAATTTGCCCAGCCGGGCGAAGATGGAGAAGAAGGATGGGTTGTCCTCGAGCTGAAAGTCCTCGCCGACGTAGGTCTCGTGGGATTTCCCAACGCAGGAAAATCTACTCTGCTCTCTGTTGTATCCGCTGCAAAACCGGAAATAGCTGACTATCCCTTTACCACTATCGTCCCTAACCTCGGAATGGTACAATATAGAGGAGAAAACTCCTTCGTGATAGCCGATATTCCCGGAATTATCGAAGGCGCTCACCTCGGTAAAGGACTTGGACACCGCTTCCTGCGACATATAGAAAGAAACGCCGTCCTCCTGTTTATGGTGCCCGTCTCCTCCGAAAGCATTTCTAAGGAATATCGTATTCTGCTGCGCGAACTCGAGAAATATAACCCCGAACTTCTGGATAAACCGAGACTGCTCGCGGTAACTAAAACTGATATCGCCGACGATGAGATGATGAAAAAAGCTAAAAAAACTCTACCTAAAAAGATAGATTCTATATTTATCTCTTCAGTGACACTATATAATATTGATACCCTGAAAGATATGCTGTGGAAAATATTAAATTCTTAACCTGCTCGCCATTGTGATGGAATGGATTAAAGATATAGATACAAACATATTTCTGTTTATTAACGGACTGTTCTCCCCGACAGGCGACTTCGTCTTCTCATGGATGAGCACCACCGTTATATGGATCCCTCTGTACTTGTTTCTGATTTTTCTCCTCGCAAAAAAACATAAAAAAAACTTCTGGATTATTGCTCTTGGCATAGCCGCCCTGATTGCAACAACCGACATCGTCTCCGCCCATATCTTAAAACCTCTTGTAATGCGCCCGAGACCATGCCACGAGCCAACGTTAGCCGGATTAGTGCATATCGTGGGAAATAAATGCGGCGGTCAATATGGGTTTGTATCGTCTCACGCTACAAATATCTTTGGTATTGCAACTTTTTGCCACCTCGCACTGAGAACATATTATAAATATACATGGCTGCTGTTTATCTGGGCTGCGGTGATAGGATATAGCCGAATATATCTCGGCGTCCATTACCCGCTGGATGTGCTTTGTGGAGCAATCCTCGGTATCGGCATCGCCATCGGTATTTGGCAACTGATATTAATTATTAAACTTAAATATAAACACCATGAAAACTGTTAACGATTTTAATTTTAAAGGATTACGCGTTATCATCCGTGTGGATTTCAATGTCCCCCTTAACGACAAATTTGAAATCACAAGCACCAATCGTATTGACGCGGCTCTTCCTACCATAAAGAAGATTCTTGCCGACGGCGGGTCGGTTATTCTTATGTCGCACCTCGGTCGCCCTAAAGAAGGTCCCGAAGACAAATTCTCTTTGCGTCACCTTATCGGGTACATACAGCAACAACTTAACACCAAGGTGTTGTTTGCCGACGACTGTATCGGGGAAGTTGCCGTAAAAATGGCAAAAGAACTGCACCCTGGCGAAGTCCTCCTCCTCGAAAACCTGCGTTTTTATAAAGAAGAGACAAAAGGCGACGAAGCGTTTGCTAAAAAGTTGGCTTCTCTTGCCGACTTTTATGTCAACGATGCTTTCGGCACAGCACACAGAGCACATGCCTCTACAACTATCATAGCACAATTTTTCGATGCCGATCACAAGGCTTTCGGACTGTTGATGGCAAAAGAAGTAAATGCCATGGAGCAGGTGCTCACACATTCTAAAAAGCCTTTCACTGCTATTCTCGGCGGCGCTAAGGTTTCCGACAAAATACAGCTTATAGAAAACCTCATGAACAAAGCCGACAACATTGTCATTGGCGGCGGCATGATGTTTACCTTTATAAAAGCTGCCGGCGGAAATATCGGCAGCTCTTTATTCGAGCCCGACTTTGTAGAGCTCACTAAGACCATCTTGCAGAAGGCAAAAGATAAAGGCGTTAAGGTATATATTCCCGAAGATGCTATCATCGCAGATAAGTTTGAAAACGATGCCAACACGGAAGAAGTCGCTTCAGGAGAAATCCCCGACGGATGGATGGGACTTGACATAGGCACAAGATCCAAGTTTAGCATCGGAGAAATCGTCTTGAAATCCAAGACTATCTTATGGAATGGTCCAATGGGCGTATTCGAGATGGACACATTTGCCGAAGGGACAAGATATGTTGCCGAGGCCATAGCAGCAGCCACAGCTAAGGGAGCTTACTCTCTGATAGGTGGCGGCGACTCCGTGTCAGCCATAAAGAAATATAAACTTGCCGACAAGGTAAGCTATGTCTCTACCGGTGGCGGTGCCATGTTGGAATATATTGAAGGCAAAACATTGCCCGGAGTAGCAGCATTACTGTAAATCCATTATGAAGATAAGCAAGCCTATCCCGTATCTGATGTCTCTGTCCGAGCGCAAAAGGACCATCATTCTCGCGTTTGTAGTAGGCTTATGCAGCGGCATCGCTGCCGTAACATTGAAGTTTGCCATAGAAGGAATAAAATGGCTGCTGACGAACTGGATTATTTCAGACCGAGGCATGCTGTGGTATCTTCTTCTTCCCGGCATAGGCATGCTTATCTCTATGCTTTTTGTTAAATTCTTCTGCAAACAAGAAGACATCAGTCACGGCATAACCCGTGTGCTCTATGCCATATCACGCAAAGAATCGAAACTCAATGCCCGCGCTATATGGGCGCCGCTTGTCGCCAGCGCCTTCACGATAGGTTTCGGGGGCTCTGTCGGAGCCGAAGCCCCTATCGTCCATTCCGGTGCCGCCATCGGTTCCACTATAGCTCAAAAGCTAAAACTGAGCTACCGACAGATAACACTCTTCCTCGCCTGCGGCGCTGCAGGCAGTCTCGCAGGAATCTTTAAGGCCCCATTAGCAGGTATTATCTTCGTTATCGAAATCCTGATGTTCGACTTCACCCTGTCGTCTATCGTACCTTTACTGATTTCAACGGTGACAGCTATAAGCATACCTTATTTTCTGTTAGGACAGACCGTAACATTCACTAATTCTACCACACCATTCATACTTAACAACATCCCATTTTATATCCTCCTCGGCATCTTGTGCGGATTTCTATCCCTATATTTTATACGTGGGACTCTGTCGCTGGAAGAAAAAATAAAACGAATACGGAACCCTTACCTGCGGCTGATCATCTGCGCAATAAGTCTCGGCACTGCAATTTTCCTGTTTCCTCCCCTTTACGGAGAAGGATACTCTTCATTGTCGATTATGCTCAACGACGTGTCATTCTCCTTCGACAACACCATTTTCAAGCCCTTTGCACAAAATGCATGGTTTGTCCCTATCTTCTTTACCGCCGTTATGCTGATGAAGATAGTGTCCATGTCTCTGACTAACGCCGGCGGCGGAGTGGGAGGAACTTTCGGTCCTACACTGTTTATGGGATGTATCCTCGGCTTCGTCACCGCACGCGTTATCAACCTTACGGGCATATTGGCACAACCTCTTCCTGAGGCCAACTTTGCCCTCGTAGGAATGGGCGGTCTTATGGCCGGCGTTATGCACGCCCCGCTGACAGGTATATTCCTTATCGCCGAAATTACCGGCGGCTATAGCCTGCTTATGCCCCTGATGATTACCTCCGCAGTTTCCTATATCCTTATTAACCGCTTCGAACCTAACTCTATATATACAAAACGTCTCGTCCTTAACGGTGACCTTATTACACACAATAAAGACCAGGCCGTGCTTACCCTGCTGAAAGTGAATACCGTTATCGAATCCGACTTTCTCCCCGTGCACCCCGACGAGCCCCTGCGCGACCTCGTGAAAACTATCGCAAGAAGTCACAGAAACCTTTTCCCCGTTGTAGATAATGATAATGTCTTTATTGGAATACTAAACCTTGACGACGTCAGAAACGTGATGTTTGACACATCTCAATATGATAACATGTTCGTAAACAGCTATATGCACGCCTGTCCCTATATAGTCAATAATAATGAGACCATGGAATCCGTTATCGATAAATTCAATAAAAGCGGTGCATGGAACCTTCCTGTCGTCGATAACGAACAACATTATATAGGCTTTATTTCAAAATCGAAGATGTTTGAAGCTTACCGCCAACAGCTGATCAACTCCTCACAATAATGCTCTAAGAAACTATAATAAAAGGTCAGACCCCGCGCATCACACAAAAAACATGCTTCCCTTTATCAAAAGAATAGGAAACTTGCAACTTATACATCTTACATATAGCATCTATAATTGCAAGTCCCAAACCCGTAGATCCCTCTTTCTTCGCACCCTGATAAAACCTGCAGAAAATCTTTTCCTGATCTAAAGAACGGTCGCCTCCGGCGTTTTTAATCTCTATTGCAGACTTGTCAATACAAACATCTATCTCCCCGCCTTCTTCGTTGTGAACAAAAGCATTCTTTAAAAGATTCGACACAAGTGCCAAGGCAAGCGTCTCGTTCATCCTGACAACAAACTCGTCTTTTTTATCCACACTGACGGTGATGTTTTTATAAGAAAAGGCCTCTTGGAAATCATCTACAAGACCATCTACAAGCACCCCTATTTTTACTTCCTGTGTGTCGGGAAACTGCCCGTTATCTATCTTCGTTAAAAAGAGTAAGGTCTTGTTAAGTTTGACAATATGCGTTAAAGTATGCTGAATCTTATAGATTTCACCCAGCTGTTCCTCAGTAAGATTTTCTCCTTCCATAAGCATTTCGAGACGATTTCTACAAACGGCGATGGGCGTCTGCATCTCATGTGAAGCATTGCCTATAAACTGTTTCTGCTCGCTAAAAGCTTTCTCTGTGCGCTCCGTTTGGCGTTTCACTGCTTCATTTAACTTATAAAACTCCTTGATGTTGGTATCGTTTTTTAGTTCGGCGTTTTCGCCGCCAATAACATAGTTGTCGAGCCATTTCAAAAGACCATAGAGCGGACGCATCGACCGGTAATATACGATAATATTTATTATCAGAATGGAAAGAAGAAGAGCTAGATAAAGGATTATTATGCTTTGAATTATCGATTCGCCAACATCTTCATTATCTATTTCTACCCGATAAATAACATTTTCGTTTTGGAGATTAGCCAAAGCTTCTTCCGGAGAAGACGAATGCTCCAAAACATATTCGGAATAGTTTTCCACCGCTTCCTGAACCTCTTCCTTCATCTCATTTTTGGCGGTAAAATAAAAGAACACCGCCCACGCAGCAAGGAGGACAAAAAGAATTATTAAAAGTCTTACGGTTATTTTGTAAATTAATTTCATGCGTTCCAATTAATTCAACGATAATTTATATCCAAAGCCATATACGGATTTAATTTCCGAGTCGGCTCCGTATTCCTTCATCTTTTTACGGATATTTTTTATCTGTGCATAGATAAAATCGAAGTTATCCACCTGGTCGATGTCGTCGCCCCATACTGCTTCAGCAAGAACATCCTTGCTGATGATATGGTTAGCGCGATAAATAAAATACGAGAGTATATCGTATTCTTTTTTGCCAAGTTCCACGTGTTTTCCTGCAATAATAACCTCAAAAGCGGAAGGGTTTATTTTGATATTACCAAACTCAATCAGCATATTTCCCTGATTATTATTGCGTCGTATTATGCTTTTTATTCTCGCCTGCAGTTCTGCAAGATGAAAGGGTTTCGGCAAATAGTCGTCGGCGCCGAGCTCTAAACCGCGGACCTTGTCGTCAAGAGAGTCCTTTGCCGAAATTATAATCACGCTTGCACGTTTTTGTCGTTCTTTAAGCTTTTCGAGGAGAGTCAGTCCGTTTCCGTCGGGCAGCATTATGTCAAGCAAAATACAGTCATAGTCGTATAGCTCAATCTTTTCCAACGCCGTTTGATAATTTCCGGCGACTTCAACCACATAGCGTTCTTTCTTTAAAGCCGCCTGCATCAGATCGCGCAGCGAAGGTTCATCTTCAACAACTAATATCTTCATAATTAATATATCACGATAATAATGCAAAGGAAAAAATAAAATCTGAAATGAAATTGAATTTTCTATAAAAACTTTATATATTTGCAACGTACTGTTAGGGGTGCTCAAAAAAATGAGCTGAGATAATACCCTTGAACCTGAAATGTGTAATGACAGCGGAGGAAAACGGTTAAAATCACAAATTTTTGACAATAAGCCGTTTTTCTGAAGCAAAACGGTTTTTTTATGATTAATATCAAAGATTTGATGAGAGACTTAAATGAGATAAGAATAGTCTCTCCACTTGTTCACAACATCACCAACTACGTAGTAATGAATAATACGGCGAACGCTCTGCTCGCCATAGGTGCTTCGCCTGTAATGGCACATGCCGCCGAAGAGATGGAAGAGATGGCATCCATAGCTTCTGCACTCGTAATAAATATTGGAACCCTTAGCGACCCGTGGATAAAGGGGATGCTTATTGCCGGAAAAACAGCTTATAAAAAAGGAACGCCGATAATTTTCGACCCCGTTGGTGCCGGCGCAACTTTCTACAGAACAGACACTTGTCACAAGATAATAGAAGAATGTCACCCTTCTATTATTCGCGGAAACGCATCGGAGATAATGGCTCTGATAAAACACGACATCAAAACAAAAGGAGTGGACAGCTCCGAAGCATCCGATACGGCAGTAGAAGCAGCTAAAGAACTCGCCGTTACAACCGGTGCCGTGGTCTCTATCAGCGGTGCCACCGACTATATAACCGACGGAACAACCGTTATGGCAGTAACAAACGGTCACGAGATGATGACAAAGGTAACCGGTCTCGGCTGTACAGCTTCCGCCATCACCGGCGCATTCGCTGCCGTAAATAGAAACTACCTGATGGCAGCCACGGAAGCCATGGTAGTAATGGGGATTACAGGCGAGGTAGCCGTAATAGAATCGGAAGGACCGGGCTCTCTGCAGATGAATTTTATAGACGAGCTTTATAATCTCGACGAAACAACAATTATTAAACATATAAAATAACAGATATGGATTTCGACTTGTCTTTGTACCTCGTAACAGACAGCAGCCTGTCGCTCGGTCGCCCCTTGGAAGAAGTGGTGGAAGCAGCGGTAAAAGGCGGCGCGTCAATAGTGCAACTTAGAGAAAAACATTGCGACACAAAAGAATTTATCGACCTTGCCATAAGGCTGAAAAAGACTTTGAAACAATACAATGTCCCTCTGATTATCAACGACCGCCTCGATGTTGCCCTCGCAGCAGATGCCGATGGACTGCATATCGGACAGTCGGATATGCCCTACCAAACGGCAAGAAAGCTGTTAGGCTATGACAAAATTATCGGACTGAGCGTGGAAACCCTCGAAGAAGCAGAAGAAGCAAACAGTCTCGACGTTGACTATATCGCAATCTCCCCCGTGTTTTCAACGGATACCAAAACCGATACCAAAACTCCGTTTGGTCTTGAAGGGGTTACCAAGGTGTCAGCTGTCACCCGTCACCCGTCTGTTGCCATAGGCGGCATAAAAGACAGCAACGCGACGGCCATAATTGAAGCAGGTACAGACGGTATAGCAGTGGTATCGGCTATTATTTCAGCCGAAAACCCACAGTCAGCAGCAGAACATCTTCTGCAAAAAGTGAAAGACGCTTCGTGGAGTAAAAAGATGATGAATAAATCGACGGCTATCTATAACGACATTATAAGACAACCGTTTATTAAAGAGCTGATGGACGGCACTCTGCCTCTCGAAAAATTCAAATTTTATATCCAACAAGACTCTCTTTACATTAAAAATTACGGCTTTATCCTTTCGAAGATATCCGAAATGCTCGACTTGCCGGAACATAAAAGCGAGTTTATACGCTTCGCCACCCAATCGGTAGAAGTAGAAAAATATCTGCACGAAGGCTTCGTTAAGACATTTAACATTGCCAATACGGATAAAAAGACCAATGCGTGTGAAAGCTATACTTCTTTCATCCTCGACTGTCTCCATTCAGGCAACAGAGCGTATTCCATTTCCGCGATTTTCCCCTGTTTCTGGGTATATAATGCTGTCGGCAAATACATCTATGCCAACGCACAAAAAGACATAGACAACCCTTACCAAGTATGGATAGACAGCTATGCCGACGAGTCGTTTACAAATGACGTACGTATTGTAAGGAACATCTGCGATTACTACGCAAAGCGTATTTCATCGCGGGAACTGCATATCATGAGCAATATCTGCATCAAGGCTACAGCATACGAACATCTTTTCTGGTCGTCGGCATATAATATGTCACATACCGAAGAACTCTCTGAGGTACAGCCTTTAGCAAGTCTTATTCGGTCTCCTTTGAGCAGAGAGCAGGCGCCGCACATTGTTCCTCGTCGTGTTTTAACGATTGCCGGCAGCGACTCGGGCGGAGGTGCCGGCATACAGGCAGACATCAAGACTATTTCCGCATGCGGCTGCTATGCCATGTCGGCAATAACGGCCATCACCGTGCAGAATACGCAGGGTGTTTCGGGCGTTCATCCTATACCTGTCGACATCATAAACGGACAGATTGAAGTTGTCCTCTCAGACATCGGTGCCGACGCCATAAAGATAGGCATGCTAAACTCGTCGGAAGTAATCATTGGCATTAGAGAGACCCTTGAACGATTGAAATTCAAAAACATCGTTCTCGACCCCGTGATGGTAGCGACCTCCGGCGATAAACTTATGCAGGACGAAGCCATTGAAACCTTACGCACAGTGCTTATTCCCTACGCAAGAGTCATCACTCCCAACATACCCGAAGCGGAAATACTGTCGGGCATGAAGATAAATAATCAGAACGACATGCCGGAATGTGCCAAAAAGCTGTCGGCGGGCGGAAGTGTTTCTGTGTTGCTCAAGGCTGGGCATCTCACGGAAGACAACCTCGTGGATATCTTCTACAATGCCGAAACCGGCGAGACAATACGTCTGGAATCAAAACGAATATATACACGCAACACACACGGAACCGGCTGCACCCTGTCGTCTGCATTAGCTTCATTCATCGCTTTGGGCTATCCGCTGACGGAGGCGGCAATTCGTGCCAAAGACTACATCAACGAAGCTATCATTCACGGTGCCAAATACGAAATCGGTCACGGGCACGGTCCCGTAGATCACTTTTATAAATTTAGATAACGGCTACCTTGGAGTAAATTATATTCGCTAATGACGGTGACTACTATTTTCTAAATAATCGGGTTCGCAAACGTTGTAGCCGGATAGACAAAAACGCCATACTGCGTGTTGTCTTTCAAATCACAAAGGGAGATCATTTCTCCCTTTTTTATTTTATCGTAATACAAAGCTCTCTCTTCGGCAGTGATAAAATGTTTTACTTCCATAAAACCGCCTGCCATACCGCGCTTTATATCCCTGCTACCATTATAACCGATAGTGCCATATTTTACATTGTTGTCTCCTTTTACAATACAGCCCATCATCATATCGTAATAGTTTCGCGCAATCATACCCATAGTCATACGAAGGTTTATCTCCACGGCGGGATGGATTTTTAAGAAATCGCCGTCCCGATATATAAACATATCCACACCGACGGGACCGGTGTACGAAGGAGCAACAAAGTGTTTCAGAAAGTCGGAGATGACCTCACGGATAGCTGACAGCACATCTTTCACAACTATTTCCACCTCTGTATTATTCTCATCAACGTTCATCATATCTATCTTCTTTTCAGGAGTTCTTGTTCCGCCCTCTTTTTGTGTTTCAGCGCCCTTTTTGATAATCCGACACAGTCGCCGTTCGATTTCGTCGTTTGCCAGCAGGAGGCTTTTCTCATAGACATTA
>JAQVPY010000001.1:28456-35740 GCA_028701815.1 Bacteroidales bacterium
ATATTTCATCGTGGCTTTTACAATAAAACTCCATTGCAAAATTCTGTTTGACATCATAAAATACTTCGCCCATAACGGAGCCTTGCTTAGCGATAATACTGTTACATTTTTTCTCAACAGTATCCGAGAATTCGGAAGCGATAATAATTCCGCGACCGCTTCCTGACCATGGGGCTTTAAACATGACCTTCCCGCGGGAAGCGAAGTCGCGTACCTCATCGATATGTGTCAGCGACACCGCAGAATCACAAGGGAAAAGATTACGTTCGCTACAATATGATTCCCTGATAAAATCCAAGAGTTTAGACGCCCATTGGCGGTGTGAAAGTCGGCGAATATCTTCCAGTTGTTTATCCGAAGGGAGAAAAGGTTCATCTATGCCGCGGAGTCTCAATTGTTTTCTCAAGGCTTTATTCCATCCCCAGGGCACGACATACGGCAAATCCGTAATTATAGGATTCGTGTACCATCGCGTGATATCGGCAGCATCTGTGGCAAAAACTTTTGCTGACAGCGGCGGGTTAAAGTTCTCGTCGTCGTTAGCCATAGCGAGGTCGTGGTCCGGATTAAAAATACGTAAAGACTTTTTCATTTTATTTGCGCAAAATTATAAAAACTTTATTTACTTTTGTTAGTTAAACCTTCAAAGAAGATGTCAAAACTAAAAATATTTCTTTAAAACATAATACATCATGAAAAAACTCATTAGCAATTTATTTATTTTAAGCATTCTTGCCGTTTTATTCACAAGTTGTCAGAAAGAGCCTGTAGCCATGTTCACAGTCTCTTCAGAAGCGGTTTTGATAGATGAAACCGTTTATTTTACCAACACCTCCATCGATGCATACAGTTATCTTTGGGATCTTGGCGACGGCATTACTACCATAGCAGAGAATCCGTCACACAGTTATTCAAGAGCGGGCACATATTCGGTTTCGTTAACAGCTTATTCCAAAAACGGGAAAGTATCGGATTTTGAGTCCACGGCTATCACCGTTGCCGAAGGCGGGGATGCGATGTTTTGGACCAGCGAGCCTGTTTGTCCTGTAACTGTAAATCTACTTGGCAAATCAAAACAGATCACCGACTATTATTTATTTTTATATCCTTCTGATTGTGGGGCTACAGGTTGTGCCACCTTCTGGGATGTTCCGGCGGGCACTTATGATTTCACGGCTACCGACGAGTTAAATCACCGTTGGGAAGGGCAGATCACTGTTATTCCTAATGGCTGCTCCAAGATGCAGTTGACGCTTTCTAAAGCCATCACGGTAGAATAACCGGATGCCAACATGAAAACGCTCACAATCATTGCCGCCATTTTATTATTATTCCCGACGGGAGGAATGGGGGGCGACAAGGTAGTGCCTCAGATAATTGCGCACAGGGGTTATTGGAAAGCAGCCGAGGGCGCGAAGAATTCCATTACCGCTTTAGAGAAAGCCGGCGAATTTCAAGAAAAGTACGACATTTACGGCAGCGAGTTTGATGTCAACATGACTGCTGACAGTCAGTTAGTTGTCTGTCACGGTCCCAAGGCAGGTACCATCAGTGCCGTTCAGAAAGCGACCTTCGATGAAGTAAGGCAGCAGAAGCTCGAGAATGGCGAGGCGGTTCCCACGTTAGACGAATATTTGGAAGCAGCTAAAGACCTGCCGATACAGCTCATTTTAGAAGTCAAAACGCACTCCTCGATACAAATCGAAAAGGTTGTCGTAGCAAAAGTAGTAGAGGCAGTGAAGGCTCACGGGCTCGAGAAAAAGATAGATTTCATCTCGTTCAGCATAAACATCTGTGATGAAATCAGGCGTTTATTACCGGAGGCAACGATTTTCTATTTAAACGGCGACTTATCCCCGAAGCAGATAGTAGAGCACAATTTATCCGGTATCAGTTACAGTTTCAGCGTATTAGACAGCAATGCGCGCTGGATTTCTCAAGCGCAGAAATTAGGATTAAAGGTCAACGTGTGGACCGTCAACGACCCCAAGAAGATGACGAAGATGGTAACCTACGATGTAAACTACATCACCACCGACGATCCGGAGCTTTGCCACACGCAGATTGACACGTATAATACGTTGAAGAAGCAGAAAATGCAATAATAATATAAATACGCCAAGATTTTATGAGTACAAAATTCTTCACAAACAAAGACAATAACACTGTTTACAATAAATTTGAGCATATATTATCTAACAACAACTCCATTAATTGCTTTGATGCAGTAGTCGGGTATTTACGGGCATCAGGATATTTTGCCCTACGCGAAGTCTTAAATAATATGCAAAATATCCGTATTTTAGTAGGTATAGACACTGACAAGTTTATTGCAGAGGTACAAAAGAAAGGACTTATATTTTTTGGAGATGCAGAACAAAGCAAAGAAGAGTTATTGAGTTCTATCAAACATGATATTGAAACTTCAGAATACACAAAAGAGATAGAAGATGGGATGTTGCAATTTATTGACGATATCGTAAATAAAAAAATTGAAGTACGAGCACATCCTTCTCGTAAAATTCATGCAAAAATATATCTTCTTTATCCCAATTGCTTTAATGAGCACACTCTTGATGCCGCAGTAATTACCGGTTCAAGTAACCTTACCGGAAATGGACTCGGTATTGGAAGTGAGCATCAATACGAATTTAATGTATTATTACAGAATAATGAAGATGTTCAATTTGCAAAAAATGAATTTGAGATGCTATGGAGCGAGGCGGAAGGATGTAACTTGCTTCCAGACGACATCAATAAAGTAAAGCAAAACACATATTTATCAGGCGACGTTTCTCCTTTTGATTTATATATAAAAATGCTTATAGAATATTTCGGCGATAGGATAAGTTATGATTTTAATAACTTCTTTGAACTTCCGGAAGGTTTCAAAAAAATGGAATACCAAATAGAAGCTGTTGATGAAGGATATAAAAAGCTGCTAAAATATGATGGGTTCTTTTTGTCCGATGTCGTTGGCCTTGGCAAAACAGTCATCGCCACTATGATAGCAAAACGGTTTAGTTTAGAAAATGGCATACAGAATACAAAAATATTGGTAGTATATCCTCCGGCATTAGAAAAAAACTGGAAAACAACTTTTGACCGTTTTGGAATTACAAATGCAAAATTTATAAGTAATGGTAGTTTGGATAGAATTTTAGATACTAATAATTATAATTATTGGAATGCTGAAGAATATGATTTGATTTTGGTAGATGAAAGTCATAAATTTCGTAATCATGAAACAGGGATGTTCAAACAGTTACAAGAAATTTGCAAATGTCCACGAATTAATAAAGGTCAAATTGAAGGGAGAAAAAAGAAAGTCATGTTAATTTCTGCGACGCCACTGAATAATAAGCCGGAGGATTTATACAACCAAATATTGCTATTTCAGAATCCACGTCAATGTACACTTGATGGAGTGGCTAATTTAACAGCTTTTTTTGCCCCGAGAAGCAAACGATATCAAGAATTAAAAAGGGCGACTCCATTAGATATTAAAGCCGTACAAAAACTATATGAAGAAATTCGTGAAAAAGTAATAAAGCCACTTACTATTCGCCGCACCCGCACAGATATTTTAAGTATTTCTCGTTACAAAAAAGACGTTGAAGATTTTCCTATTGTTGAAAGACCTTTAAAAGTTGAATATAGGCTAAATGAAAAGCAAGCCGAGTTGTTTAAATTCACCGTAGATCAAATAACAGAAAAACTTAATTATAGCCGATATCAAGCTATAACAGCATTGAAACCGGAAGTAAGATCTTTATATTATGAAAAAGCGGAATTTGTGTCAAAATCTTTAGCTGGAATCGTAAAAAATTTACTGGTAAAACGGCTTGAAAGTAGTTTCTACGCATTTAAAAAATCATTGTCGCGATTTAAAATTGCTAACGAGCATATGATTGGGATGTTTAATAACGATAAGATTTTCATTGCTCCAGATCTAGATATTGAAGAATTTTATGAAAAAGGTCTTACTGATGAAGAAATTGAAATTGAATTAACAAAAGCACAAGAGGATAATCCTAAAAATCATGTCTTTACTTGCTCTGATTTTATTAACAATGGTGAAGACTTTAAAAAGCAATTAGAATCCGACAACATTATTTTGAATACTCTATGGAAAGATTGGGAAAAACAAATCGATGATCCAAAATTAAATGTCTTTTTAAATAAATTAGAGACAGATTTATTCAATAGAAGTACAAACGAGGGGCAAAAATTAGTTGTTTTTTCTGAGTCAACCGATACTATCGATTATTTAGCAAAGAACATTAAACGAAATGACATCATTACCATTTCAGCAAAGAACAGGAACAAGGAATTCTTATCAATAGAAGAAAACTTCGATGCTAATTATCCCAAATCAAAATGGAAAAATAATTTTAACATTTTGCTCACCACAGATGTTTTAGCCGAAGGCATAAATCTTCATCGCAGTAATGTAATAATAAATTATGATACTCCTTGGAATGCAACTCGCTTAATGCAAAGAATAGGACGTATTAATCGTATCGGGTCAATTTCTAAACATATTTATAACTACGTCTTTTACCCTTCAGCTCAAGGAAATGAACAAATAAGTTTAGTAAAAACATCTCTCACAAAAATACAATCATTTCATACAGCACTTGGAGAAGATAATCAAATATACTCACAAGATGAGATAGTGGATTTTGAGCACCTCGACAAATTGTTTGAAGTCGGCAATTCACAAGAGGAAGTCAATAAGGAACTGTTATATTTGGAATTCCTTCGTAAATTTAAGTTTTTACATAGTAAAGATTATATACGTATTTGCAAGTTAAATCTAAGAAGCCGTTGCGGCCGTAACGACAAAACCGTTAATAAAAATATCCTACATGACTGCTCTTTAATTTTTCTAAAAACAGGAGATAGAAACAATTTCTATAAGGTAACGGATGATACGGCAGAAGAACTCACTGCTTTACAAGCGATTGAATACTTCGAAGCAAATCCTAATGAGAAGAGGGTGCCACGTATCGACAATCATTTTATACATGTTCAAAAAGCCATTCAAAAATTCCATGCAGTAAGCCAGGAATTTGTCAATCAAACTAAAGAAATTAAAGTTGCCGGACAAAAAATGAATAGTGCCATTCATTTTGTGCGAAATTTCAAATCCGTCATAGATAATCCTGATACTTTACTTAAAATGGATCATTTGATAAAATTAATTGAATGGGGAACTATTACGAGTCTTACAACTGATTTAAGTAGGATGGAACGACAGTTAACAACAAAGCAGTTAACGCGAGATGAATGCATGGACAACATAATTGCCATGGCAGAAAAATACAATAATTATTTTCTTGATGAAGAAAAAGAAAAACCATTACCCACACCGATGATTATACTTTCCGAATCATTTAATTAGAATTTATCATCATGAAAAACAAGAACATCAATAAATAAAACCATGATGGAACATATTTTAAAATCTATATATAGCCGTAAAAATTGGGTAGAACTTGTTCATGATATTTTTGGTAATTCATATAAGGTATTAAAAAATCCGCTTGTCGAAAAAGCCGACAATCATATTGCAGTTGCAGCTTTATGTTTGGGCAAGATTGAATTATCAGATGGCAACGTCATCGCTGTATATGAAACACAGTTACAGCCAAATATTCAACTTTCACGTAACAAAGTAGGCATTCGCAATCTGCTGCGCAACTCGTGGAAACTGTACGATGGCGCGCTTATTGGCAGTTATATTGAAGGCAGTGATGAATGGCGGTTTTCGTATATCAGCGAAACCAAAGGTTTTGACGCAGAAGGTAATTACGGCAATTTAAAAACACAACCAAAACGCTTTACCTATCTGTTTGGCAAACAACACCCCTGCCGCACTGCCAAACAGCGTTTTGGCGATTTGATGAACAGCGAGAAAACGCTTGAAAACATTAAAGACGCTTTCTCGGTGGAAGCCCTTTCCGATGAATTTTTCAAAGATTACAAGCAACAGTACGAAAAATTCTGCACTTTTGTGTATCTCCACAAGACCAACACCGACTTTTTCGGGAAAGAGTTTGCCGCCTACGACGACAAAACCGTGCGCGACTACGTGAAGAAAATGCTCGGACGTATTGTGTTTCTGAACTTCCTTCAAAAGAAAGGCTGGCTTGGCGTGCCCGCACAAAACAAGGATTGGACGGGTGGCGACCTCAATTTTATGCGATCCTTGTATGTCAATGCAAACGACTACCAGCGCGACAAATTTCTCGACCTTGTGCTTGAACCGCTGTTTTTCAACTGCCTAAACGAGAAACGCGCCGCCGACCTTTTCGACACAAAAATTGAGCGTATCGGCAAAGTGAAAATACCCTACCTCAACGGTGGACTGTTTGAAAAAGATGCTATAGATAAGCCCAATTCCAATTTTCCGGCTGACTATTTCGCCAATTTGTTCGACCTTTTCAGCCAATACAATTTCACCATTGACGAAAACGACCCCAACGATGCCGAAGTAGGTGTTGACCCCGAAATGTTAGGCAAGATTTTCGAGAACTTGTTAGAAGATAACAAAGACAAAGGCGCGTTTTATACGCCTAAAGAAATTGTACAATACATGTGCCGCGAAAGCCTGATAGCCTACCTTATCGAAAAATGTTGTAACGGCGCGTGCGCAGTCAGCCCCGAGGATCTTCGTTCGTTTGTACAAACGCACCAATTACCTAATAACATGGTGCAGACCCCACAATGTGACATCCTCTCCTTATTTAACGCCCTCTGCGCAGTTAAAATCTGCGACCCTGCCATTGGTAGCGGTGCGTTCCCTATGGGATTATTGAACGAACTATTCGCCTGCCGCATGGCGTTGAATGGTAAAGACGGTGTGCACTCCGTCTCTACGGATAATACCGCCGAAATAAAACGTCAAATCATACAAAACAACATTTACGGTGTGGATATCGAAAAGGGCGCGGTAGACATTGCCCGCCTGCGTTTCTGGCTTGCCCTTGTGGTGGACGAAACCGAACCGCAGCCGCTGCCCAACCTCGACTACAAAATTATGCAGGGCAACTCGCTTTTGGAAAGTTACGAAGGTGTAGATTTAAGCAATATTCTGCAAAGCGATGACTTATTTGTACAAAATGCCGCCGAAGGATTAGACAAAAAAATAGAAGAATATTACAATGAGGACAGCCATACGGCAAAAGCAAAACTTCGCACTGAAATTGACAATATTGTAAAAAACTGCATCAAGGCCGCCAATCCCAATGCCGATATTGACATACCTAACGACAAGTT
>JAQVPY010000081.1 GCA_028701815.1 Bacteroidales bacterium
CTAATGCCGGCGGCAGCCCTAATGAGATGCTTTTGTATTATAATCCTTCCTTTAACGGTATCTCCCGTTTGGTATCTCCTGCTATTGACCTGACAGGTGTCAGTGAAGTGGTTTTTATGTTTAAACATTGTCTCGACAATTACAGCGGCTCACATACACTTGGTATCGCTACATCTTCCGATAATGGAACTACATGGAACAGCGGATGGAGCCAGTCGTATTCCAATGACGGAGTCTATACCGTGGCACAAACAATTACCACTGCCGACATGGGTAGCGCAAATGTACTTTTCTGTGTCTATTATCAAGGAAACAGCTATAATATCGATAACTGGTATTTTGATGATATTACAGTTTTTACACAAACAGACCTCGACCTTGGAATTACATCAATTAATGCTCCGGCATTAATCGGTGCAGGAGATATCGTCGTTGATTTCAGCATTTATAATTATGGACTCAACGAAATTACACAGATTGAAGCTTCCTATCAATTTACCGGTCACAGCTTGGTAACGGAAACATTTAATCTTAATCTGGCAACGCTGACTTCTACTTCTTTGCAATTTGCAGTACCGCAAAATTTACTGCCGGGGACTTATGACCTTACAGTTAATGTTTCTTTAGTTAATGGAACAGAAGATGACGACATAACCAATAACTCGAGTGAAATGACTGTTGGCGTAGCTTATGGCTCCGCGCAGAACATTCCTATGATAGAACACTTCTCCAGCTCCACTTGCGGACCATGTGTGGCTGTTAACACGGCAATGCTGACTCTTACTAACAACAATCCGGGACATTATACATATACAAAATATCCTATGAGCTGGCCCGGCACGGGAGACCCGTATTATACTTCTGAAGGTGGAATAAGACGTAGCTATTACGGCGTTTCTGCCGTTCCACAGACCTTCCTCGGCGGTCAGGACCAGGGCTATGCTGCTGTTTCTCAGGCGGCACTCAACTCACAGTATAACTCCCCTGCTTTCGCAGATGTTAGAGGCTCTTTTACTATGAACGGATCTACTATTAACATTAAAGCTGACGTTATGTCTTTTGTGGCAATGGAAAGCGCAGTGATCTATATCTCCGTTAATGAAAAAACAACTACACAGAATACCGGTTCTAACGGAGAGACTTCCTTCCATCATATCATGATGAAGATGTTGCCGGATGCCAATGGTTCTACTGTTGCTTTCGATGCAGGTGAAATCGTCACGTTGGAATTTTCTTATGATATGTCTCAAACTCATGTTGAAGAACTCGACGACCTCGAAGTATCCGTCTGGTTGCAGAATTATACTTCACAGGAAATTTTTAACAGCCATTTTATGTATGAATATACAGCAAACCATCCCGATGTACCGGTTAACGTTGTCCTGTCAGATAATGCAAACGGTACGGCTACTCTTAGTTGGGATGCTCCTAACGACTATGTCGTTTCTTATGGCGTGCTCGCAAATGACGGTACTGAAGAAATTGTAAGTAATACTACTTTGTCTTATGATTTTAATTTCACCGGCGACTTTCTCATAGCACAAGTTTATGCTATTTATGCAGACGAACAGACTTCTGTTAATGTTCTCAGATCAATTGACGCGCCTGTTGAATGCGATCCTATCACAAATCTTACCGGAGAACAGGTGTTTGCTAAGGGTGCCGACGATTATGTTGCTACCATCACTTTATCATGGGATGCCCCGGCAACCAACCCGCAAAGCTATAATATCTATGCTGCCGGAGAACTCATCGGAAATACCACGGAAACAACCTATCAATTCGGTTATGAAGTTGCCGGAGATGATCCTGCAACAGTTAACGTATGCGTGACCGCTGTTTATGCAAGTTGCGAGTCGGATCAGACATGCGTGAATGTAAACGTTGTATATGTAGGTATCGAAGAAATAACGGCAGACTATGCTGTTTATCCGAACCCTGCTGACGATATCGTTTATGTTAACGGCGAAAATATTTCTTCAATAATGATTTATAACAGCCTCGGACAAATGATTATGAAAGTCGATAACACGAACAGTGTCGTCACATCTTCATTGAAAGCAGGTATTTATTATTTCAACGTTGTTGCCAATAATGAAACTGTAGCACGTCAGAAACTCGTTATTGCCAGATAATATTATTTCCGTACGGATAAAAAAAAAGGCATCTGATGATGCCTTTTTTTTATTTTGTTACCGAAGGGAAAAACTCCTGACTTCGTCGTGAGGACACCCAAGATATAATACCGGCTTTGATAAGCTCAGCCACCAGCACCCCGTACTAACCGATGAGACTTCGGCAAGTCCATTCTTTGCTATAACGCTCCGGAATTCGGACATCCAAACCCTGATTGCTGCAAAGCAGCAATGCCGACCGCCTTGGCGTAGTGAACGTTAAGAAAAAGTACGTTGAAAGCGTTAAAAGCCAAAAGCTGTTTGAGCCGTAGGCGAGTTCTTTTGGCTTAGCTTGAAACGCACTTTTTTAGTGAACGAAGACGCAGCGAAAGACTTTTTTGTTACTTTTTTAGTCATAAAAAAGTAAGATATATAAAAATTAATTCTTGACAAAATTGAATAAAAATAGGTGACGAAGTCAGGACAAAGGCATCGGAAGATGCCTTTTTTTTATTTTGTTACCGAAGGGAAAAACTCTTCCATTTTCAAGGATAATTCCGTCTGAGGAAGCCCCTTGAGAATCTTTCCGTCAACGACTAAGGAAACCTCTCCTCTCTGTTCCGAGACGACAATTACAACGGCATCAGTCTGCTCGGTGATTCCTAAAGCCGATCTGTGACGTAATCCGTATGATGTAGGAAGATCCTGACTTTGTGAAACGGGTAATATGCACCCTGCAGCCATAATTTTGTCCTTGGTGATTATCACAGCCCCGTCATGAAGAGGGGAGTTTTTAAAAAACAGATTGTCTAAGAGCCGTTCCGAGATGTCTCCATTAATAACCTGTCCTGTCGAAATAATCGACTCCAGCGCGTTTTCTCTTGTGATCACAATAATCGCTCCGGTATATGTCCTTGCCAGATTGTATGCTGTTTTGATAACTACTGCGTAATTGTATTTCGGATCTTTTTCGTGTAATTTTCTGAAGAAGAAGTTTTTGCTGTCGCGACTTCTTGCCCGTATCGGTTTGCCTATTATCAGCAGAAACTCCCGTATCTCAGGTTGAAAAACCACGATAAGGGCAATAAATCCTACGGAGATAAAAGCTCCGAGTATCTCACTCAGCATCTTCATTTGTAATACTTCCACCACTTTCCATAGTAGAAAAATCACTATTATTCCGAAGAAGATGTTGATGGCGGCAGTGCCGCGTAATAGACGGTATAATGCATATAATAGTAAGGCTACAGCAATGATGTCTATTATATCGACTATCTTTAAAGCGATAAAACATATATTCAGTATGTCCATGTTTTTTTTATATAAAAGACAAAGATAAATATTTTATTTATATGCGAGCGTTTTATATTTGTTTTTATTTGTTAGTTACTTGTCGACTGTATCCACTATTGCTTCGCAGATAGTACGGGCTTCCATGGCAGGAATAATGTCGTGTACGCGAAGGATGTCGGCGCCCTGCATTATTGCAATTGTATTTAAGACCGTTGTGCCGTTGAGAGCTTGGTCGGGAGAGCAGTCGAGTAGTCTGAATATCATAGATTTTCTTGATATTCCGACGAGAAGGGGATAGTTCCATTGCTTGAAGGCTTTTAAATTAGCCATCACCTTGTAATTGTCTTCCATGGATTTGCTGAAACCGAACCCCGGGTCAATTATGATCCCTTCGATTCCAAAAGAGTTCAATAATTTAATTTTGGATTCAAAGAATTCGCACATTTCATCTATTATGTCTCCGTATATATGAGGCTGCATTATGCCGTTTTTATCGCAGTAGGAGTGAGTTAACACGTACCGGGTTTTGTGCTTTGCTACTATTTCAAACATCTTTTCGCCTTCGATGCCACCGGATATGTCGTTGATAATGTCGCATCTGCTGTCGCAAGCGGCTTCGGCAATGGAATGTCTGAAAGTGTCAACCGATAGAATCGTATCAGGTGAAAATTTGCGCATGAGTTTAATGGCACCTATTACCCGATCGTATTCTTCCTTTTCTGAAACCGGAGTACATCCGGGACGGGTCGACATTCCTCCGAGATCGATGATGTCTGCGCCGTCTGTTAACATCTGCTTTATACGGCCGGAGATATCACTATCGTTGTGGCAGCGGCTATAAGGATAAAAAGAGTCGGGAGTGATGTTTATAATGCCCATTATGTCGCAACGGTGTCTGATGTCGAAAAGTGTATCCATATTCGTTGAAAAATCGTTAAAAATCAGAAATTAAAAGAAAAATGTATTATCTTTACAAATTGTAATTAGAAAAACAATAAATAAATTTATTAATTGTATATCAATATGATACCGGATACTTTACAAGAGTATGATGCTGCTGTGGCAAAATGCAGGTCAATATTTACCGCGAAGATGAATGATTATGGTTGCGCGTGGAGGATTCTCCGCCCGTCTTCGCTTACCGACCAGATTTATATCAAAGCCAACCGCATACGCTCAATCCAATGCAAAGGTAATAAAAAAGTTGATGAAGGCGAAGAAAATGAATTTATAGGCATAGTTAATTATTCTGTGATGGCACTGATTCAACTCGAAAAGGGCTTTGAAGAAGGCGATTCACTTCCCCAAGAAGAGATAGCAGCACTTTATGAACAGTATATTCTGAATGCGCGCTCGCTGATGGAAAATAAAAACCACGACTATGATGAGGCATGGAGAAATATGAGAATAAGTTCAATAGATGATATCATACTTATGAAGCTTTTGCGAGTGAAACAGATCGAAGATCATCACGGTAAGACCCTTATCTCAGAAGGGGTAGACGCAAATTATTATGATATAATTAACTATGCAATTTTCGCATTAATTTTACTAAATGAACAATCGAATGAAACGATACGGTAACAAAAACGATATGCCTGCTTTTGTGGCAGTGTTGCTCCTTCTTCTTATTATCGGCTCTGCGGTAGCCATATATTTTATTAAAGATTTTTCGAAGATATTCCTGCTGACATATCTGGTTCCGCTGATTATTATTTTTGCCTATATCGGTAGAATTCCTAAAACCCTCGGCGGTATTTCCCGTACTCTGTTGGGCGCGCTGTTTGTCTTTTCAGGCTTTGTCAAAGGGGTGGACCCGTTGGGCTTCTCCTATAAAGTAGAGGATTATCTCGTGGCTTATAATATGCCGTGGTTTTTGAATATGGCTCTCGCCCTCGCAGTCCTTGCATGCCTCGTGGAATTTATTACAGGAATTATGCTTCTTTTTAACATAAAGGTAAAAATTTCACTCTCAATAGCAACTTTGATGATGATCGGTTTTACAGTTCTTACGTTGATTGATGCACTGACAAATAAGGTCCCCGACTGCGGATGTTTCGGCGAAGCTGTCAAACTGAGCAACTGGCAGACTTTATACAAAAATCTTACCCTCGACCTGTTGGTGCTCGTCACCTGGCTCGCCGTGAAAAAGATGAAACCCACATTTTATTCCGGTGCGGAGTGGGGAATCACCTGTGTTACAGCCGTTGTGTTCGTCGGCTTCCAACTGTATAATATTGCCTTTTTGCCGGTTATAGACTTCCGCGACTGGAAAGTCGGCAATAAAATGACTCTCGATAATCCGGAACCGGTGGAATATTTCGTGGAATATGTCAATAACGAAACCGGCGAAATCATTTCTATGCGTAGCGATGAGATCCCTTACGACAGTACCGAATGGATGACACAATGGTCGTTTAAAGATCAAAAGATCGTTGATAATAACAAATACCCGCATAACCTTATGCTCTTTTCCGCTAACGGCTCCGATGAGACGGCTTATGTACTCGGATTGAAATCTCTGAATATTCTTATCGTGTCAACCTATATCGAAGAAATGAATATGAAACACCTGCCTCAAATAAAGAAACTTATCGCATATTGTATTGACAATGGCTATGAAGTCTCTTTTATCACTTCTTCCGATTATGAAACCTACGAAGCTTTCGCTGCGGAAAACGATATCGACGCTGTCTTTTATAACGCCGATGATATCGAATTAAAATCCATGATACGCTCAAATCCTGGCATCATCGCTATGGAAAACGGCGTGGTTATGGGGAAATGGTCGCATAACCGAGTGCCAGGGAAGTTAGTGGTTAGTGGTAAGTGATTAGTGGTTAGATAATTAATAATATAAAATATCAGAATATGAGAAAGACTATTGTTGCCGGTAATTGGAAGATGAATAAGACATTTTCGGAGGCAGAAGATTTATTGTTTGAAATTAGTGAACAGCTTTATGACACCCCGCCTTCACAAGGTGTGGATGTTATTATTTTTCCCCCGTTTCCTTTTTTAGAGTTAACGGCCGATGCAGCTGAAGATGACGTTTTTTATTTCGGAGCTCAAAACTGCGCCGAACACGATAAGGGTGCTTATACCGGCGAGGTCAGCGCTGCGATGATAAAATCATTAGATGCCACTCACGTTATCATTGGTCACTCGGAACGTAGAAAATACTATGGGGAAACAGGTGAGATACTCCTGAATAAAGTTAAACAGGCTTTAAATAACGACCTCGTCCCTGTATTTTGTATAGGTGAAAGCCTCGAAGATAGAGAAGCAGGCAGACATTTCGATGTTATCAAAGAACAACTCTCAGAAGTCGTTTTCAAATTGAGCGAAGAAGATGTTTCTTCTATAATCATAGCGTACGAACCTGTATGGGCTATCGGTACGGGAAAAACGGCGACAACTGAACAGGCTCAGGAAATGCATGCCTATATCCGTAACCTCTTTGCCGAAACATATAGCAAGGAACTCGCAGAGGAAACGTATATCCTCTATGGCGGCAGCTGCAATGCTAAAAATGCAAAAGAACTCTTCGCCTGTCCCGATGTCGACGGCGGATTGATAGGTGGCGCCTCCCTTAATAAAGACGACTTCTTGACGATTATCTATTCTGCATAGTTTCTTATGAAATATACCGAACTCACTTGCGTAACGACTAACGAAGAACAATGCGACATTCTAACTGCTTTTCTTGCTCAACTCGATTACGAGAGTTTTATGAATGAGTCTTCTACGGTGCTTAAGGCATATATCAAGACTTCTCTGTTTGATGAAAACTCGGTGAAAATGCTGCAGGAAGATCTGAAAGACTGCTTCAGCTTCGGATATTCTTTCGTGAATTGTCCCGACGAAAACTGGAATGAAAAATGGGAGGAGAATTATCCCCCCGTTCTGATTGACGAAAAGTGTTACGTGAGAGCTCCCTTCCATGAGGCATTGAAAAACGTGGATTATGATATAGTAATTCAACCTAAGATGTCCTTCGGTACCGCACATCATGAGACAACTTCACAGATTCTTTCCGAATTGCTGAAAGTCGATTGTAAGGGAAAATCTCTTCTCGATATGGGCTGCGGTACCGGTGTGCTCGCTATCCTCGCTGCTAAAAAAGGCGCCGACATGATTTGGGCTGTCGACAATGATGAATGGGCCTACGAAAATACCCTCGAAAACGTCGAGAGAAATGAGGCGACTTTTATTAAGGCTTTTCTTGGAGATGCCTCCCTGTTAAAAGACGTGTCATTCGATATTGTAATAGCTAATATCAACCGCAATATCCTTTTAGAAGATATGGATAAGTACTATAACGTGCTGAATCCTGGCGGTCTGCTGCTGCTTAGCGGGTTCTATGAAGACGACTTCAATATGATTAATGAAAGAGTTACTTCATTGCCGGAAATGCAGTATGTCTCTTCCCGTACAAAAAATCGCTGGATGGTTTATGAAGCACATAAAAATTGTTAAAAAGTCACGCGGATAAGCCCATGGCCTTCTTGTAATGACTTCTGTTTTGTAAATTTGCGATTTAATTTGGTGAGTATGAAAAATCATTTTTTCCTTTTATTGGGGCTGCTGATTTCTTTTAATTGCTTTGCTTCCGGAAATGCCTATATTAAAGGCGTCGTTGTCGATTCTAAAACTAAAGAGGTGATGGAGTATGTTACCGTGGGGCTCTGTAAAGTTGGAGAAGAAGCTCCTATTTCGGGGACTATTACGGATTATTCCGGCGCTTTTATTCTTACGAATGTTGAGGCCGGTAATTATATCGTAAAAATTTCTTTTATGGGATATGTTCCACAGGAGAAAAGAGTTTATGTCAATGACAACTCACAAGTAGTGAGATTGGGCAGAATAGAACTTGTAGAAGACTCACAGACTATTGAGGGCACCGAAATTGTCGCTCAGGGTACCCAGATGCGATTCGAAGTCGACAAAAAAGTATTCAATGTGGATCAAAATATAGCTTCCAACGGCGGCTCTGCAAGCGAAGTCCTTAGCAATATACCCTCTGTTGAAGTAGATAACGAGGGCGAAATCTCCCTTCGCGGCAGTTCGGATGTTACAGTCTGGATTAACGGAAAGGCGTCAGGTCTGACTGCCGACAACCGCGCACAGATTCTCGAACAACTTCCGGCCGAGAGTATTGAAAAAATCGAAGTCATAACAAACCCCTCAGCTAAATACAGCCCGGAAGGAACGTCCGGTATTATCAATATAGTACTTAAAAAGGATAGAAAAGTGGGCTATTACGGTAGCGTACAGGCAGGCGCGGACTCACGCGGCGGATATAATGCCAGCGGCAATATCAACTATAATAGCGGCAAATGGGAAGCGTATGCCAATGTCGGCTTCCGTCGTAGAGTTAATGTCGGCGGCGAATATACAAATAGGATAAACCTTGACGAAAACGGAGATTCCATATCTTATATCAACCAGGAATCCGAATCGTCTCGCAAAGGTTATCATCTTTTTGGTCGTGCCGGCACTACATACAATTTCTCCAATAATGACCACCTGAGTCTTGATGTGATGGGTATGTTCGGGAAAAGCACCAATTCAACAGTTAACGACTATATTGGCAATGTCCCCACATCTTATCTGACCAGCACGAGAGAGACTGCTTCGGATGGCCGTAATTTTGGTGGAAATGCATCCCTGACTTATAAGCATGAATTCGGTAATGATCATAACCTCACCCTGTCGGCATCGTATTTTAACTGGAATATGAAGAATCAGAGCCATTATTCACAATATTCCTTGTATCCAAATGACGAATATATATCCTCTTATCAGCTGCAAAAAAGCGTGGTGGGCGGTCCTAACTGGGAGTTTCAGGCGGATTATGTTTACAAGATAAGTGATAAACATAAAATAGAGGCCGGATATACAGGCGAAATATCAG
>JAQVPY010000082.1 GCA_028701815.1 Bacteroidales bacterium
ACTCCGAGGATAAAACGAATCGAGAATTGCAGGAGCAGATGTCGAATCTCTGTGATGCTTTAAGGACCATTCCGGAGGTTGGCAACATCAAGGTTTACGGAACAATAAAAGAGGAGATAAATGTTTACCTATCAGGAGGTTGACAAGAAGAAGACATATTCATATACACAGAATAATATTGTTTATGTTTTTGTCGAGCTTAATGATAATATATACAGGAAAGACGAGGCGTGGTCAAAAATCCGTCATGGGTTAAAGGATTTCAAGATGACCTTGCCGGCAGGTGTTTTAGCTCTCTTGGTAAATGACGACTTCGGAAACACTTCGTCGTTGCTTATCACCATGGACTCCGAGGATAAAACGAATCGAGAATTGCAGGAGCAGATGTCGAATCTCTGTGATGCTTTAAGGACCATTCCGGAGGTTGGCAACATCAAGGTTTACGGAACAATAAAAGAGGAGATAAATGTTTATGTAGAGCAGGAGAAGATAGTTTCCTATGGCATCAATCAGCAGGTGCTGATGGCGAACTTATATTTGCAGGGACTGTTAAGCCCGGGAGGAAGCGTTGACGACTATCCCATACATATCAGCAGCCAGTATTCTTCAGAGCGAGAGATAGGCGAACAGATCGTATATTCCGACCCCACAGGTAATATCGTCAAATTGAAAGATATTGCCCGAATAGAACGGCAGTATGCCAAGCCGACGAGTTATATTTCCAAAGACGATAAAAATACTATTGTCCTGTCTGTAGAGATGCGTTCCGGCAACAATATAGTAAAATTTGGAAATGAAGTTGATGTAGTGCTCGCAGAATTTGAGGAGACATTGCCGGAGTCGGTAACCATATATCGAATAACCGACCTTCCTAAATTCGTGGGCAAGTCGGTATTCTCTTTTTTGAGAGATCTTGTGCTCTCAATAATAATTGTAATAGGGGTGATGTTGCTTCTATTCCCTCTCAAGTCGGCGTTTGTAGCAGCGATAGGTATACCTATCAGTACGGCTATCTCAATAGGCATAATGTATTTAGTCGGCATGGAGTTGAATACCGTAACCCTTGCCGCCTTGATTGTCGTACTCGGGATGATAGTGGACAATTCAATCGTCGTAATAGACGGCTATACAGAATTGCTTAAGGGCGGGCATTCTCGATGGTATTCCGCTATCGAAAGTGCCAACAACTACGCGAGTTCGCTTATAGTGGCTACCTTGGCAATATGTATTATGTTTTATCCGATGCTGTTTACCTTTACGGGTGTTTTCAGCGATTTTGTGAAGTTGTTCCCGTTTACGATTTCGATATCTTTGCTGACTTCTCTCGGAATTGCCTTGTTTGTGGTCCCGCACATGGAGTTTCGCTATATTAAGCTGCCGAAAAAAGATGCCAAGATATCTTTTCTGACAAAAGCTCAGAATAAACTCTTTGATGTACTTGAGGGTGGCTTTGATAAACTGCTCGATAAATGTTTTAAATATCCCGCGTTTGTTTTACTTTTTGCTTCCGGAATAGTTGTTGCAGCCGTTTTGCTTTTTATGGCGACACCGATTCAGATGATGCCTCTTTCCGACAGAGACTGTTTTACCATTGAGATACATCTCCCTTACGGCAGTTCTCTTCAGGAGACGGCGAAGGTGTGCGACAGCATTGAAAATATGTTCGGAGATGACGACAGGATAATCGCCATGACTAAATTCGTAGGCACCTCATCACCTCGATTTGCTGCCACTTATGCGCCGAATATGCCGGGATCAAATTACGCACAGTTTATTGTTAACACTAAATCCGAAAAAGCGACGGAGTCGTTTATCTCCGAGTATCACGACAAGATGTATAATTATTTTCCGGAGGCGGTGGTCAGGATTAAGCAACTCGACTATCAGGCGATGAAGAATCCTATAGAGATAAGGTTCTACGGCGATAATATTGATACCCTTAAGGGTCAGACCGATAAGCTTGTTGCATTTTTGCGGACCATGGAAGATGAAACGCCATGGCCTCACACCGATTGTGACGGCTATGTGCCTGCTATTAAAGTTGACATCAACAGCGAGGAAGCTTTTCAGATAGGTATAACTAAAACGGGGCTTGCCACTAATCTCGCCATGAACCTTAATGGCATTCCGCTCACGACAGTATGGGAAGGTGATTATTCCATCCCCGTGAAGCTGATGATAGAGCGCGAAGACGGAGGTGTTACTTCTACAACGTTAAAAGATGAGATGATAAGTTCCGGAGTTCCAGGCGTGTCGGTCCCATTGAGACAGGTGGCCGATTTATCGGCGGAGTGGTATCCGGCACAGATCACCCATCGAAACGGCGTGAACTGTATTACTGTTTCCTCCGACATGAAATATGGGGGCAGTCAGCCTCTGATAATGAAAAAAGTCAACAAGTACATAAAAGAAGAAATTACTCCCAATTTACCCGAAGGAGTCAGTATAGAATATGGCGGGCTCTCGGAAGCCAACAAAACGACGGCGCCGGAAGTGCTCATCACTGTCATATTTGCCGTACTCGTCATGTTTTTCTTTATCGTCTTTAACTTTAAAAAGATAAGTCTCGCCTTACTTACTGTCTTTTCTACCGCACTCTGCCTCTTCGGCGCTTTGCTCGGACTGCGAATCTTTAACATGGATTTGAGTCTTACGGCAGTGCTCGGGGTGGTGAGCCTGATAGGAATTATTGTCCGTAACGGAATTATTATGTTTGAATATGCAGAACAACTGCACAATGAGGAACATTATTCTTATAAAGAAGCTGCTCTTCTTGCCGGAAAGAGAAGGATGCGTCCGATATTTCTTACTTCTACTACAACAGCAGTAGGAGTCGTGCCTATGATCATAAGTCAAAGCGCACTGTGGATGCCTCTTGGAGTGATAATATTTTTCGGCACCACCTTTTCTATCCTCTTAATAGTAACCGTATTGCCGGTGTCTTATTGGAAGATGTTTGAAGTAATCGAAAAGAGAAAACTTAAAAAAAATGCAAGATGAAAAAGTCGTTTCTGTTGATATTAAGTTTATGTGTGTTGTTTAGCGGACTTTATGCTCAAACACCAGAAGTAGCTAACAACTGCTTGAGCCTCGACAGCTGTATTGCCCTCGCCGTAGAGAATAATTATGAAATAGAAAACGCCCAATTGCAGATACAGGCGGCGAAACAAACTAAAAAGGCGGCTTTTACCAAATATTTTCCCTCCGTCAGCATTATGGGAGGGGCTTTTATGTCCAATAAAAACCTTATAGATATTGACCTCGATATTTCCGATATCAATCTGTCAAGTCCGGACGAAAATATAAACAACCTGATACAGACTCTCTATGGTACTTATGGCGAATATTTTTCTGACATTACAGCCAATATGCAGATGATCAACAATGGAGTAGTTGCCGGCGTTACTGCAATACAGCCGGTATATGCCGGGGGACGAATAGTTACCGGTAATAAACTTGCTGCTATTGGTGTAAGTGCAGCCGAAAAACAGATGATTATGTCTGAAAATGAAGTTAGAACCAATGTGGAGTCGAGTTTCTGGATGGTTGTCTCATTACAGGAAAAGATAAACACTGTGAATGTAGCAATGGAACTGCTCGACACATTATACAAAGATGTCAGCGGAGCCTGCGATGCCGGTCTTGCCATGAAAAACGATGTGATGAAGGTGAAATTGAAACAAAACGAACTCAAGGCTAATCGGTTGAAGGCGGAGAATGGAATAGTGACGGCCAAGAAAGCTTTATGTGTCCTTATAGGCATTGATTATAGTGACACTCTCGTTTTTTATGAGCCGGTATCTTCTTGTCAGGACCCCTTCGAGATGAAAGTTGATGAAAAGACGTCTTTGAATAATCGCGTCGAATCGCAGTTGCTGAATATGAATGTCGAGGCGGAGAGGTTGAAGAAAAGGATGACTGTCGGGGAGACTTTACCGCAACTCGGCATAGGCGCCGGATATACATATAATAACATTATGGATAAAAACAAGACTACGGGACTTGTATTTGCTACACTCTCCGTGCCATTGTCGGGGTGGTGGGAGGCTTCCTACAACATAAAAAAGCAGCGGTTAAATGTTCAAATTGCTGAAAATACGAGAGATAATATGAATAAGTTGTTACTTTTGCAAATGCAACAGGCATGGAATGAGGCTTTAGAATCGTATGAATTGTTGCAGTTGGCGCAGGAGACCATTGACGAGGCGGAGGAAAACTACCGGCTAAGTAACGATTATTATGTCGCAGGAATGGAGACTATTACCGAATTGTTGCAGGCGCAGACCATCTTGCAGCAGAGCCACGACCAGTATTGTGATGCTTTCATTCAGTATCGGATAAAGCAGTCGCAATATAAACAGCTTACAAATAGATAAACGGATGCTTAAAAAATTGTTTTTTATCTTAATGATCTTTCCTGTTTCTGCCTTTTCTCAAAAGGATGTGAACAGCACTATACGTTTGGAGATTCCTGTAGGTGAGGATGACACGCCGGTTTCTCTTATGAATTGTGGGAGATACGGGGTTGTTCTTGCGTTTCCAACTATGCCTGAGGTGAAGTCGGATTCGTTGCTCTGGTCTTTCTCGTCGCTTGATGTAAATATGGAGGTTATGCGGCAGTCGCAAATAATGCTTCATGAGAACATGTTTTTCAGGGGCTATTATGTCGACGGCAAATATCTTTATTATGCTTTTTCCACACAGGGGCAGAAGAAGGAGAATACGACGATTACCATATTTCGGCAAAACCTTGATGATGGCGTCTTAAGTTGGATTACTACAGGGACAAACGGGGTATATTCGGTAAAGGCGGTACATGCAAGTTCCAATGTTGTTTTGTGTACACTTTCAGATAGTGGCGGCAACAGTTTTATATTGTCGGCCGATTTTTTCGACAACACGGCGACTTTTCTTAAGTTGAGTGACAACGGCTTCCCCGTTTATGTTTTAGGCATTTCAACAGTAACAAACGGTTTTACCGTTTGTTATACGGAAAAACTTGGGGAGGCCTCCATATTTAAGGTTATATCATACAAATATGGCAGGATGGTTACTCAATATGAGATGCCGACAGGTGACAGTCTGAAGTTTCTTTCAGGCTTTCCTCTTTATGATTCTCTGAATAACATAAGGTCGGTAGTAGGTAGCTATTATACCGGAGATGCAAAGAATTTAAGAAACGTGTATGGTTTGCCGGCGTCGGGTATTTTTTCGTGTAATGTGGCGAGTGGCAAGATCCAGTTATATCCGTCGCGTACGGCCGACAAGGAGATCTTTTATCTATGGGCGGAGCCTGTTACATTTAATGAGGTCTCATCTGTTTTCAAGGGAGAGGCCTATATGCCCAATTACAAGGTTACAACGGATGTGGACTATGACTTTTACGGGCGGCCCTATACGCGTTATTATCAAGAGTTCATCGGATTTAAGAGCCTTATGGCTATGAATTATGTCTTTTCGTCCGAGGGTGTTTTGTTATGGATAGGGAATATGGAAATTTCCCATTCTGTCGGTACGCTATGTGAGCCGAGGGCATATTTTGAGGTTATTGGGAAGGAGGAAATATTAAATATGTACTTTTCGGTCGACCATATCGACTATAAATTTATAAGTTCCGAATACAGGAATGATCCTGTGGAAAGTTTTTATCCGACAAAAAAGCACAAAAAAGATTCTGTTGTTGACGAGAAGAACAGTGTTATAGATTTTTGGTACGACAAGTATTACCTTGTCTCCGGCTATCAGAAGATCAAGAACAACTCGCTTGCAGGGCACAACCTGCGCAATGTTTTTTATGTGCAAAAAATAGAATTAGAATAAAATCTAAAAAAATGTTTGTTTTTAAAAAAAAAATTGTACTTTTGCAAACGTTTTTCAGAGGGAAGACTGAGTAGCTCAGCAGGTAGAGCATATGCCTTTTAAGCATAGGGTCCCGGGTTCGAATCCCGGCTCAGTCACAAAGAGATCTCGGTAGCTTAGGTTATCGAGATTTTTTGTTTCAGCACCATTGAAATTTTCGGAAGTATCTAAGAATATGATTTTGTTTAGCGAACTTGTCGGAGTGGACAATTATTCCGAAGCGGTAAGTTTCGATAGACAGTCCGTTATGGTGTATGACTTTTTCTTTCCAGGTTTTAAGGGTTTCGGGATTGTTATTTATATCATTACAGAGTTCATATTCCAAGTATTTAAGAAGCGATGGGATATCGTTTACGTCGTTTTGCAAGGCGAGGTAGAAATGATATACAAAAGGGGAGTGGGTACGGTAGCGTCCGTCACCGCGAAAGAAATAGAAGGCTTTGCGTCGCAATCCGAAAAGAGGGTTATTGTTGTGTGTCATCTTTATCGAGTATTTCCTGTAAAATATTTCTCACATCTTTAAACGAGAAATTATCTTCATATTTCTGTTTCAGAAATTCCAGTGTCATCTTACTGTTTTTGTCTCCCACGCGGCACTTTAGCGGATTATTGGTGATATAGTTTAATATTCTGCCGAAGGTGGCAGATGAATAAAACGCCTGATTCTCAGATGATAGAAAATAGCATTTAAATATACCATTTTTAAAGACAATTTTTTCTATTCCGAGTTTACATGCCACTTTTTTAATTTTCAGAATTTCGAAGAGGACGGAGATTTGTTGTGGCAGGGGGCCGAAGCGGTCGGTAATATGTGTTTGGAAGTTGATAAAATCTTCTTCCGTATCGAGGTCGTTAATTTCGCGATATATGCGCATCCTTTCTGTGAGGTTGGAAATATAGCCGTCGGGGATTAGTGCCTGGATGTCGGTATCTACCTGGCAGTTAGCAGCATATTCGTGTGCCTCGAACATTTCGGAGGAGTCCGATTCGTCTGTTGCCGTCTCCGATTTTAATTCCGACAGTGCCTCATTGAGAATTTTTTGATATACTTCGAAGCCGATATCGCTTATAAAGCCCGACTGTTCTGCGCCGAGGATATTTCCGGCCCCTCTGATATCGAGGTCGCGCAGTGCGATGTTGAAGCCGCTACCGAGGTCGGAAAATTCCGAGATTGCTTTCAGCCTTTTTCGAGCGTCTTCTGTAAGAACTGACAGCGGAGGCGAGATAAGGTAGCAGAAAGCTTTTTTATTTGAGCGGCCTACACGACCCCTCAACTGGTGCAGTTCGCTAAGTCCGTAGTAGTTGGCCTCGTTTATGATAATGGTGTTGACATTAGGAATATCTAATCCTGATTCAATAATCTTAGTGCATAAAAGCACATCGTATTTGCCGTCGATAAAATCGACCATAACCTTTTCGAGGGAGTTGCCGTCCATTTGTCCGTGGGCTATAGCGACGGATATGCCGGGGAGCAGCTTATTAAGCATAGAGGCCACCTGTTCTATGTTTTGGACTTTATTATGGACGAAGAACACCTGTCCTCCTCTGTTTATTTCGTAGTCGATAGCGTCTTTGATGATTTTATCGTCGAAAGTACACACCTCGGTTGTAACGGGCTGGCGGTTAGGTGGCGGGGTACGTAAAATTGACAAGTCGCGGGCGCCCATCAGCGAAAATTGCAATGTTCTCGGGATAGGTGTCGCAGTCATTGTAAGTGTATCGATATTGACTTTCATCTGTTTAAGCTTTTCTTTAGCGGAGACGCCGAATTTTTGCTCTTCGTCAACGATAAGCAGTCCCAGATCTTTAAAATGAATTTTGCTGTTAAGCACTTTATGTGTGCCTATAAGAATATCTATTTTTCCGGAGGCGACATCTTCAATAATCTGTTTCTGTTGTGTGGCAGATCTGAAGCGGTTGAGGTAATCTATGCGTACGGGAAAATCTTTAAGTCGAGATGAGAAGGTCTGAAAATGCTGCAGGGCCAGGATTGTTGTCGGGACTAAGACGATTACCTGTTTCGAGTCGGCTACGGCTTTAAATGCGGCGCGGACAGCTATTTCGGTTTTTCCGAATCCGACATCTCCGCATATAAGGCGTTCCATAGGGTAGTTTTTTTCCATATCGTTTTTGACGTCGATGGTAGCGCTCACCTGGTCGGGGGTATCTTCATACATAAATGAAGCCTCAAGTTCATGCTGCATATAGGTGTCAGGAGAAAAGGCGAAGCCTGCGGTGTTTTTTCTTTCCGAGTAGAGTTTGATAAGGTCTTTAGCGATATCTTTGACCTTCTTTTTCGCGTTTGTTTTCAGCGTAGCCCATGCGGTAGACCCGAGTCTGTTGAGTTTAGGCTCGCGTCCCTCTCCGTCGGAATATTTTGAAATCTTATACAGAGAGTGTATGTTAACATATAGCAGGTCGTTATTGGCGTAGACGATACGCAGGGATTCAATTTCGACCCCGTTATTAGTGATTTTCTCAAGTCCGTCGAAGCGACCTACGCCGTAGTCGATATGCGTTACGTAGTCGCCAGGTTGCAGTGATTGCAGCTCCTGTATGGCATTAGCCTGCTTGCGGTCGAAGCGGTCTTTTATGTTAAATTTGTGGTATCTGTTGAAAATCTGATGGTCGGTAAGAACAACGATTAAGTTGTCGTTATCAATAAAACCCTGATGTAAAGACAGCTCTATGTAGTTGCATTGAATCGACTGGTCGCCTCCCAGCATTTCGTCAATAATACGTTTGATACGAGTGATTTGGGTAGCGGTTTCTGAGCAGATAAAGATAGTTTTTCCTTCTTCGTGAGATTGCAGCAGATGGTCGAGGAGAATCTCGAAGTTTTTATTTATATCCAATTGGGGCTGTATATGGAATTCTATTTTTTTCGTATCAGGAAAGACAGAGTTCATTCCATAAAGCAGAGTTTTATAATTTATCAGGGAGTGGATGAAATCCTCTTTGGTGACGAAGTTCTCGTTGTCGGCGTCAAAGTTGTCGAATTGAGATACTATAAGGCTGATATCGCATAAGGTGACGAGGGCGTTTTGCGGCAAGGAGTCGAAAAGCGCCTTTTTATGAAAGAGGGTGTCGTTAGTGAGTGCGGGCAGGATATTGACGGAATTAACTTTTTTTACCGACAGTTGGTCTACGGGATTAAAAGTTCGGATAGACTCCACAGCATCGCCAAAAAATTCTATTCTGTACGGGTATTCGTTATTATAGGAATATATGTCGAAGATGCTTCCGCGTAGGGAGAACTGTCCGGGTTCAAGGACAAATTCCACGCGTTCATAGCCGTTTCCTGCAAGGAAGTCGTAGACTTCATCTACGGAGACATCGCTTTTTTCTCTTACAGTAAAACAATTGCTGTTAATATCTTTCGGGGTGACGGCTTTTTCGGCTACGGCGGCGGGGTATGAAACGATAATCGTATTTT
>JAQVPY010000083.1:0-7585 GCA_028701815.1 Bacteroidales bacterium
TCGGTGAATGTTTGTTCGTATGTTCCCGATTCCGTATAAGTTATATTGTTCCACGTATAAGAGCCGCATTCTTCAGCGGCGAAAAGAGAGGTTTGGGGGTGGTTGATAGTGAGGGTCATTGTCACGGTGCTGTCGCAGCCGTGGATATCGGTAAAGTTTTGAGTATAGGTACCGGAAGTTTCGTACAGTTGACCGTTCCAGACAAATTGATTGCAGGCTTCTTCGGAGATATTATTTTGTTGATGTCCCCAGATGGATAGGTTGAGGGTGACAATACTATCGCAGCCGTGGATATCGGTATATGTCTCGGAATAATCGCCTGTTTCGTAATAAGTAGTGCCGTTCCATGTATATTCGTCGCAGTCGCCGGCATAAAGTTGAGTTTCCTGTATAGGGAAGACAGTAAGGGCTACAATAGCGGTACTGTCGCAAGGCAGTCCGATATCGAACTGTTGGAAGTAGGATCCGCTTTGGTTATAAGTGATGCCGTTCCATTCGTAGCTTCCGCAGGCTTTATCGGAAAATTCGTGAAGGGGGGCGTCAAATACGGTAAGGTGGAGTGTCACGGTGCTATCGCAGCCGTTAACGTCTGTAAGCACTTGAGTAAAATTGCCGCTACGCAAATAATTTTGTCCGTTCCACTGATAGACGGCGCAGGCTTCGGCAGAAAACTCCGTTTCGAACGGATTGAAGATAGTCAGGGTCAGGGTAACGGTGCTGTCGCAGCCATGAATAGAATGGAAGGTATGGGTATACTGTCCCGAGGTGGTATAAGTTTGACCGCCCCATGTATAAGAAGCGCAGGCCTCATGTTCATCTTCAGCGGTTTGAGTGCCGAAGATGGTAAGTTTAAGGGTTGCAATGCTGTCGCAGCCGTTAGGAGTAGGAAATGTAACATTATAGGTACCGGATTCCGTATATGTTTGACTGTTCCATGTATAGCTAATGCAGTCGGAGGCGTTGGTGATACTTTGTCCTGAGAAGATAACGTCGAGGTGAAGAAAAGTTGTGCTGTCGCAACCGTATTGGCTTGGATTGATTTTAGACATCACGGTATCGTTGAGGGGAGTGGCTGAAAAGTCGTAATTATTATATGTATCTCCGGCGCATATTTCGTCGTATATATGTCTCACGGGTTTTTCTCTCACATACAGATAGGTAGTGGTATCGTAAGAGCAGCCGAGGTCGTCGGTAAGGGAAAGCACATAAGGATATGCTCCTGCGGCGGCATTGGCAGGGACAGATATATTATACGTTGAGTCGTTTATTTGTTGCATATTTTGTCCGGAGAAGCCTATATCTTCAATGCCCACGGTATAAGTCCAGTCGGGGGGCACGAGGGTAGCTTCGAGGCTCATCTCCCAGCCGAAGATATAACCGTTATCGAGACCCATCACGTCCTGCACTTCTATATACCATTCGCCGTTAAGGGGGCAACCCACGAGGTTAGCGAAAGAGGACTGCGGGTGATAAACCTGTTGCATGCGGATGGTATTGGTAGAATCTACCACTGACACATTTGAGCCGCCATTAAAATGCGGATTATAAACGGTAACAATATTATTGCTGCCATACATATCTCCCATGGCATACACATAGCCTTCCGTAGTATTATTCGACCAGCAGTAATTCCACCCATCTCCGTGAGGGTTAACGCTTTCATCGCATTTGGGGTCGTGATCCGGTTCAAATGCAAGTCCGAAATGATCGTCTCCGCCGTCGTAAGTGTTTTTTATGGAGGCAGATTGTCCGTTAGGACAGAATAGTTGTATGGAGATATCTCCGGCGTAAGAGTGTTCGAAATTCATACATACCGACAGAATATTATCTTCCGATTCAATAGTACTTCCTTCGGGAAACTGGGTAAAGGTAACCGGTGAGCGGTACAGGGTTCCATAAGGTGGACAGTTTTCACCGTCGGGCAGGAATATTGTATCGTGAACGGCGAGGGAACTTGCGAGGGTTGCGGAGAAATGCTCTACCTGAATCTGGTTGTTATTGGAGTAGCCGACACCTATCTGGACCTCATCGCCCGGGCATGCGGCCGGCAGATTGATGTTTCCGACGAGGTTTTTAGAAGTTCTTATTCTATAGTATACGGGGGCGGTAGCGTGGAGTCCGTTGACGTCGATAATGTTAAGAGACACTGTATAGCCTTGAGCGGGAATAGGTGTAAAGTTGAGGGTCGTCATTCCGACACCGCTAAAGACCTGATCGCCGATGGTCCACACGAAGGTAGAGGTTGCGTCCGACTGTTGATAATATGTGCCGTTATTAGGATAATTTCCTGCGCCCACTAAATGTATGTTCAGGTCATCCGGGCAGACATCTATATAATAGAAGCCATTTTCATAATGTGGACGTGGGGAGATGCCCTGTATTGTCTGAACAACAAAAAAAGGCTGGTTTTGCTGAGCTGACATAGCTTGGCAAAAGAACACAACTAAGAGTAAAACGACAAGTTTTTTAGCGAGGGACATCAATTAAAGGCAACATTAAAAAACAACCTGCAAATATAATAAAATTTTTAATATTGCTTTGATTGATCGGAGGCAAGTTATCTCCATCCTCTGCATAGTGGAGAGGAGCTGCTGTTGATTAGAGGCAGTGCAATAGATACGAATGCTTCTATACCTGAATATTTTCTATAGCCGTCGATAAGATATGCTTGAGAATTCTGCGATTCTGCAGAGCCGTTATGTTCCATTTGGGAAAAAGTGTCGGAGAGTCCGAAACTGTATGCGGCGTCAAACTTTATCACGAGCATCGACTTGTCGGTTCTTATATTAAAGCGCAGTCCACCGCCCACGGCGGCAGAAAAATTTAATGCGGCCATATTGGCACGTCCCATCGGCAAGGTCTCATCAGATACAATATCTGTCGTATATGTCTGCGTATTGTATTTCGATTCCTGCCAGGTCAGTTTTCCATTAAAATTGTATCCAAGACATGGGGTGGCGAAGATATATGGAGACACAACGGACTCTCTAAAGAAAGTATAGGCAAGTTGTACTCGCAGATCGATATAACGAGCCACAATTTCATAGTTCACTGTTGTAGTATCCCATGTGCCATAGCTTTGTGAAGAGCCCCTTTCTGCATAGATTATTTCGGGGGAGATAGAGAAGCCTTCGTAAACAGGTATTTCAACAAAGATGCCACCTATCAGGCGAAACTTTTTATTAAATGTTGCGTCTGCAAGGTCGCTGGTGGAATAATTCATCCATGTATAGTTTGTCCCGACTTTTAAGCCGATAAAAGGGACATCGGTATAGACTTTCTTACCCATCAGATGCTGTTGAGCCATCAGAGGGAAGGAACAGAATACAATAAGTATAAGTAATATATTTAGTTTTTTCATTTCGAGGAAGTTTAAATTTCAGTCCATTTATAAGGGATGGCAATGTTGTCGCTGTCGGTAAAACTTTTTATTGTCCCGACAGGATAAGGCAAGATTGAATCGGGAGCAGATTTTTCGCTCATCTCCCATGAGCAGCGGAAATTTTTAATACCCGTTCTGACAATAACGCCGGAGATAACCACATTATAACAGGCACTCATGGTAGCATCATGATCATAATCTCTACGTTCCTTAAAATATGCGGAAAAAGAAGAGTCGTGACCGATAATATATACGTCTTGAACGGAAGAAGACCATAAACCCTGTTTACTCATATAGGAGCAATGCTGTCCTTCCTGATCTGTAAATATAAAATACATATCATCTTCTACTGTTCCGATGGAGTCGGAATCATAATTTGAATATGCGAGGATATATTCGGAAGCGAGATATGCGCCCTGAATGTCGGGGGGATTCTTCCCTTCGTGGAGGTAAGGCTTAACGAAATTCTTCAGAGAGTCGGAGATGATGGTGTCAATGGGTTTAATATAATTACCACGCCCCGTAAAAGAAAAGGTCGTGATGTCGTTTTCCGTACAACTCGACAAGGCTATCAGCGTTGTTGCTATAATCACCGGAAAAATTTTATTAATCTTCATATCTTTTGTTTTTGAAATAACTGAAAAAGCATCTATAATATTACATTTTGCGGCAAAAATTTTATTTTGATATCTCTATTAAAGGCATGATGTCTTTTGTAATAGAAACAAAATCTTGCCACGAGAGTTGCTCGGGACGTTTTTGAAGTATGGCGGCGTTTATATTCTGCAAGTCAAAAGTCTTCAACGAATTTCTCAGAGTCTTGCGTCTCTGATTAAATGCCGTTTTTACCACTCTTACGAATAAATTTTCGGGTACCCCAATGTCGGTAACATTATTCCGTAAGAATTTTACCACTCCCGATTTAACTTTTGGCGGAGGGAAGAAAGAGCCTTCGTTGACGGTAAAAAGATATTCGCCGTCATACCAGGTTTGCATGAGTACACTTAAAATGCCGTATTCCTTATTGCCCGGAGGGGAAATTATTCGTCGAGCTACTTCTTTTTGGAACATTCCGACCACGCAGTCGACTTTATTCCTGTTTTCCAATACTTTAAATAATATCTGTGAAGAAATATTATATGGGAAATTGCCCAAAATTTGACAATTAGTGTCAAAGAATTTGTCAAGATTTTCTTTCAGGAAGTCGCCGAAGATAAACTTATCTTTAGCGTCGGGATAAGTATCCTGCAGGTACATAACAGATTCCATATCCAATTCGACTGCTTTAAAGTTTATATCCTGTTGTGGAAGCATAAATTGTGAGAGCACGCCTTTGCCGGGTCCTATCTCAAGCACGTTGGGGCAGTCGGGCTTGATGGCATCGCATATACTTTTTGCGATGTTGTCATCTGTCAGGAAGTGTTGACCGAGATATTTTTTAGGTTTTACGTACATCGGCATCAATTTTTAATCGGGGCGTATAATATTTCGTCGGTGAGAGTTGCTTCGGTATTCGCGTTGGTTGAGCCGTCTCTCATCTCTCTGAATTTATTCCTTGCGGCTACGGCGAAGATACTCGAAGGGTAGTCCATAAAAAGTTTTTTATAGCATTCTTGTGCCACTTCCGGTTTGCCAAGGTTATCTCCGTTAATTTTTGCCCGCAGGTATAGGGCTTCGTCGGCGACAATTTCGTTGGGATATTTTTCTTCTATCAGGGCGAGTTGTTCGTCGGCTTTATCATATTGTTTCATGCTCACGAAGAGTTCGGCTTTTTTATAGAGCACGTCGTCTTCGATAGGGCTCCATGCGTTAACGTTGGAAGCGGAGTCGAGATAGAGGAAGGCGACATCTTTTTCTTTTCGGAAGTCGGCGAGTTCGGCTTTTGAGAAATACGTCAGAGCCTGAGACACGGAGTCGTCGTCTTTATTATCTTTAATAAACAGGCTGAGACGCATGGCATCATTAGCAATGAGTTTGCCTGTTGAGGTTTTAAGGATGTCGAGTTTAGACTGAGCCCAGTTAAACTCTCCGATATAGTAGTAGAGCTTAGCGTTTTTAAACTTTGCTTCGAAACCGATAGGGTCATCTTTCAGAGTCTTTTCCACTTGGGAATAGAGCAGGGTGGCCTCCCATTGGTCGCCGCAGGCGAGGTAAATATCGGCGAGGGAAGATTTTATTTGTGCTGTCTCTTTAACGCGGAGGCGGCCTGAGTCGAGCAGGTCGGTGAGAAGTTTCACCGCGTTATCGCAGTCGCACATATAGTAAGCGTTCAGTTCGGCATAAGAAATGACGAGGGTATACACTTCGGCGGTCATTCCCGTCTCCGAGAAGACGTCGCGGAACATATTATCCACTTTAGTAATCTGTTGCGGTTCGGGTTTTTTTTCGGCGCAGACGAGTTCATATTCCATAGAGAGCAGTCCGATTTTAGCTTCCTGTTCGAGATAGGAGTTCTTATAATTTTCGAGCACGTAGTCGTAGCATTTCCGTGCTGAAGTGAAATCGTTATTGGAGTAGCATATATTTGCGAGGCTCATCACGGTTTCTCCGTTGTTGTTGCCCCTTTTATCGATAGCGACAGCCTGACGATAGGCGAGGTCGAAATCTTTCACTTGGATAAGAAACCACAGAGCCATTTCGCCGTAATAGGTACCTGTTTTCTCCGTTTGCGCTCTTGACATCAACTCATTTTTCAGAGCGTCTGTAACGAGTCCTTCGGGGTCTTTCGACATATAGTCCTGGAATCTCCCGTACACATAATTCAGTTTAGACGGGTCTGTCTCGGCATAATTCAGATATTCCTTAACCATATTAGGGTAATCCTGAATGGAGTAGTAGATATATCCGAGGTCGCTTGCAAAGAGTTTATTATCTTTCAGCAGTTTTCGTCCGCGTAGGAAGGTTTTTATCGCGAAAGTTTTATCTCTCACGCCGAGGAAGGCGTTAGCGACTAAGCGGATAGAGTTGTTATCGGCTTTCATGTCGTCGAGAGCCTTCTCATAGTAGTCGTTACCTTTTTTAGGGTCTCCGGCGGAATTATACACATATCCGTAGTCGACGAAGTAGCGGGTGTCGTCGCCTTTATCTTCTTTAACACGTTGTTTTACTGTTTTTTCGGCTTTCTCATATTGTCCCGAGGCGACGAGAGAATAGAACAGGAAGCGATAATCGGAATAAGTATTGGATTCCTTATACACTGATTCGAAGAGCACAGCGGCTTTATCGAATTCGAGGTTATAATAATATTTAAAAGCAAGGTCTTTTTCAGTCGTTTCTTTTTTCTCCACTTTTTCCACCGGTTTACTTCCTACCGGTGAATATATTTCGGCGGGTTTAAGTATTTTATTACTGCCGCCGTTATTTTGGGCAATAAGGGGTGCAGCAATAAACAGTAAGGCGATCGCCATTCCACACGCGAAACAAAACTTCTTCATACACAAATCCATGATTTTGCAAAAATACATAATGTTTTACTTTCTTATGACTAAATAAGTAACAAAAAAGTCTTTTGCTGCGTCTTCGTTCATTAAAAAAGCGCGCGCACTTTTTCTTAACGTTCACTACGCCAAGGCGATGGGCAATGCTGCTTGCAGCAATTAGGGCTTGTGATGTCCGGATCCGGGGTGCTATGGCGGAGGATGGGCGTCATGCCGACCGGAGGGAGGAATCTCATGAGGGACGGGGCGGGGTTAATAGAGCGCACGTCTCTACTTTTGCACTATATCCACTGTTTTCAGACCGCCGTTCTTACCTGTCACAAACATCGAAGGCGAGGCGCCGTTACGAACAAGGTTAGTTATATATATCGGCTCTCCTATGATAAAGAACGGACAGGAGAAGGTGTCATCGACTTGTAGTTTGGTGTTTTTAGATTCGAGGACGACAAAACTGTTGTTTCCGAGATATTTTAGCTGACAGGAGCTATCGGGGAGCCAGGTAATATTTATCTTTTCTCCCTCTTTAAGGTTTTCGGGGTGAATACAAAAAGTCTGGTGTTCATCATTTGTGTCGGATGTTTTGTGTTGCAGGCTGTTACAAAAATCGTCCCAGTCCATGAATCCGATAAATCGTGACAGGATAGAGAGGGTATTATAGCGGGTGCTGTCGTACCCCTCCACATAGCCCCATATACGTTTAAGTGTAGATTCGGAGGTCATCTCCTTACAGCGTTCGGCTATTACAGCCGACAGGTAGTTAAAGTCT
>JAQVPY010000083.1:7595-9226 GCA_028701815.1 Bacteroidales bacterium
GTATGCATTTTACGTGCGGCGGAAGCCTCTACGGCTTTTTTCAACTCTGACAGTTCGTGAGAAGATGTGCTCATTCGCATGGTTTAATAACAGTTCTTTGCAAAGATAAATGAAACGAGTCTCTTTATATCCGCCCTTTTTAGTTCTTATTGGTTCTTTTAAGTTCTTTTTGAGAAGGTTCCTATTCTCTTTCGGTAACCACCTGATTTTCCGCGTCAAATAAAAATGATACATTTGGGGGCAACGGGTTTTTCTTACGCTTGGTAGGCCTTTTATCCAGTATTATATTATTAATATCTTTTATGGTTAGAGACGATTCAACGTTGTCCATATAAAGGCGGTCTCTTTTAACACAATAGCTCCCCCAGATTTGTTCTCCGTAACCGCTTACGTGTATAGTTTTCCCATCAGGAAAGAAATCAAAAACAAGATAATAATAATAATAATCACTCCATTCACCATACAATTTTTGTTCAAAAGTCGCCGGAGTCATAGATATAATGCAATTAGATTGTATGTCGGTTAAATACAGAGTTTCATCAGAAAAACTGACAATTAATTTTGTGGAATCCTCATCATGAAAGAGGAGGGTATCACAATGCAAGTCATATTTAAAGTTCCCATTGCAGTTTATCACATCAAATTTATCATCTATAAAAGAATAGATGTAGCATTTGTCTAATTGGCATTCTTTATACCAATAATCAGCAGTAAGTTCGGCTTTTATTTTATCGGTATAATCTTTAGAGGCTTTATCGAAATCCTTTTTGAAAACAGAATACGGCTCAGCTATTTCCTGATTATATGTAGACTGGAACAAATTCCATTTTTCCTCATTGTCTTTATATTTCTCTTGATATTTTATCCAGTCGTCAGTAATCTTAGAGTTAGCATTACTTAAAATTGTCTTATAATCGTTAGGGATACTAAGGGAGTCATAGACGGAAAGAGATTTCACAAAAGTTGAAGCTAATTTTTTTGCTTTTTTCTCGGGAGAACATCCGAAAAAGCATAAAGTTGCGATAGATAGAATTGCGATTTTGTAGAATAATTTCATAATACGCGTTTAATAATTAATAATCCATTTACGAGAAGTTATTTCGTTTCTTCTTCTTTGCAAAGTTAAGAAATCATCTGATTGCCAATTGGTCCGAATTGGTCTTTATAGGTTTTCTTCATAGCCGAAACCGCTTTTTGTAAGATCTGATGGACTTATTTTATTTTTGTTAGAAGTGTCAAGATATTTGCCAAAAGAATCAGCAATGACCTGAGCTATTTGAATGCGTCTTATATCCCAACAAGTTACACTCCAAGCTATACGAATTATTATAGAATTAACCTTGTCGGTATAATTAAGATGACGTGCAATAATCTTTTTTGAGGCTGAATCATAACGACGTTGCCTGTCACAATCCAGCTCAAATTCTTTTTGCATCCGAGTGGAAAAATCAGTAAACATTGAATTAAAAGAGGGGATGTTATGTATCATGAGGTTATCTATATCTTAAGTGTCCCCTTTTATTAGGACAGTTTTTTTAATTTGTTAATATTTTATTTTTCAAAGAACTTAAATCTTTAACTTTGTAAAGTTAAGGATTTTTTTGAAACTTTCAAGTGTTTTACACAATTTT